>JBLGBS010000004.1:0-41859 GCA_047617985.1 Candidatus Nanohaloarchaea archaeon
CCTGACTATCACTACCAAAACGAGCAGTATAATCTTGGCTGGACTCAGCATTATTACCTAACGCCATTGCACCAGTCCCAGTAGCTCGAGAGAAAGAGCCTAGAGCCACAGAAAGGCTTCCATCTGCTTCAGTTCCATACCCTAATGCAATTGACTCACTTTCGGTAGTTTCAGCAAGATTTCCTATAGCAACACCATCATTCAAAACAGTACGAGCTTGACTACCGATAGCCACAGAACTAGCTCCCGAAGCATCCACATCCCTACCAATAGCAACCGAAGGATAGAACGACGATCCGGCAGTCGAAGAATTACTACCAATCGCAACAGAATACTCATTATCCGCCGAAGTATCACCATCACCGATAGCTATTCCATTCGGCATTTCAACACCCTCATGAACCGTCAAATTACCAGTAACATTAACATCCAAACGCTCATCACCAAGATTACCAAAAGTAGCCTCATACTCGTTAGGAGCATTTGCTCTATCCCCAATAGCGACAGCTCCCAAGGTGGAGGCATGACTGAGTGAACCTAGCGCCACTGCATTATTTCCCGTTACTAGGCTCTCTGAACCGATAGCTATTGAACGGTCAACGTCAGTAGCAGAGCTCTTGTAACCTAAAGCCAATGTACCCCATTCTCCGTAAATTGATGTGCCTGCGGAGGCCTGATCGCCGATCGCTAAAGCCCTACTATTAGTTCCTGAAACAGCGTATGCACTTCCAGAAGCACTTGATCCCTTTCCTATGGCGATGTCAGTTGCAAGATTGGTGGATGTACTAGCCCCGCCCATACTCAGCCCAGCCGAATCGCCAAACTCTATAGTCTGATTTGCGACATTACCAGCCGCTAAAGTCTCACTTAAATTCTCAACCGTCTGATCACTGGAAATACTGTTACAAGCATAACTACCATTCGGATAAACCGTCTTCACAGCCTCAGAATCACCACACTTATCTTGATCGAAGAAATTCTCAATATCACCATCCTTCAAATCCAAGTCTTCACCGTGAATAGTAGCATTACCAGTAACATTAACATCCAGTTCCTGACCCTGAAGGTTGCCGAAAGTAGCTTCGTTGGAGTTCGGAGCTCTTGAATTGTTTCCTATTGCTATAGCGCCGTCTGCAGATGTTTCCGCACTATCACCTATAGCTATAGATTCTTTATCCGGTGCTTGTGCTCTTATACCTAATGCTATGGCCCCACTGGAAAGAGAACCGGTATCAGTGAACTTTCCAAAAGCTATAGAACCTGTTCCTCTAGCAACTGAGGAATCTCCAGCTGAAATTGAACCTGAATCGAATGCATCGGAAGAATAACCAAAGGCCAATGAATCAGCACCTTCTGCATTAGATGCTCCTCCTAATGCAACAGCAGCACTTCCTGTTGATTCCGCTCCTTTACCTACCGCCACACTATCTCCAAAAGCACCAGTACTGGAAGTATCTGAATCACCAATAGCAATTGGCGTTGAGAACTCAATCGTCTGATTCGCAACATTACCAGCAGCTAAAGTCTCAGACAGGTTCTCAACTGTTTGATCAGTACTGATCGAATTACAGGCATAACTACCATTCGGATAAACCGTCTTAACCGCCTCATCCGAACCACACCGATCCTGATCAAAGAAGCCCTCCAAGTTTGAGACGCCAGTGATGTTGTTAGATGAGAGATCGAGTTTACCTCCCTCAATATCAACAAAAGTATCAGGAGAAGAGGTTCCGAGCCCAATGCGTGAAGTATGCTGGCTACCTATATATACACTACCCTTACCTCCCCCATTAGCATCTGAACCTCCATCAACCAGTATATTTCCACCCTTGGCAACAACTCCTGAATCCTGACCTTCTAAAATAAGATCGTAACTGCCTGCAGCACCCCCTATGCTAATCGCTCTGTCATTGCCATTCAAGGCTATATCTCCGTGAACATCCACAGCTTGATCAAGAGAACCACCTTCAGGATTAACATCGAAGCCCCCATAATTATCAAAACTGGTTCCAGATGATCCAATATTGGTAATGTTATTTTCACTCATATCTATGCTCTGGTTCGCAACATTTCCTTCGGCAAGTACTTCGGAAAGGTTCTGTTTTTCTAGGTCGGGAATGTCGACACAGCTATACGAACCGTTTGAGTAAACCTGGGCGACAGCTGAATCCTGACCACATGCGGAGTCGAAGAAGTTTTTGATTTCGTTCGGGTTGGTTATATTGTTGTCTTGTAGGTTGATGTTGGAGTTGTAGAGGTTGAGGCCGGACTGTGCGGTTACTGTGGTTATTGAGATCAGTAGTGCTGAGAGCAGAATAAACCCTTTTTTGTCCATGATATACCTATTATAACCTGTTTGAAGCTGGTTTAAATCAATTTTCGATTACAGTGAGTTGTTATTTTAATTTCGAGGCACAACTAGGGATCGTGGAGCGGAAACTGTTTGTCTTACTGATTCTGGTATTTGTATCGACTGTTTCAGCGGTAGAGGTAGGGCCGGGAACCGAGATCCGCCAGCATGAGAACAATGTTGATATCAATTTCTCCCAGAAGATAAACTTTTCCTACATCAATATTTACCCGGATAGAACCGATTTCGAGGGTTCGAACTTTACAGTTGAACCTGAAAACGAGGCAGATTTAATTATGGATTCGTACGACAGTCAGGCAAACTTACAGGAGTTTGTCTCCAATTTTTCAGTTACAGCTCCTTCACAACAAGAAATCAATTTTTCAGTTGGAGACCTCCCTTCCAATCTTTTCTACGAGGCTTTTAACCCGGATACGGATGAAAGGTTCTTCATAGGTTACACAGATCAGAATGACAACTTCAACTTTTCATTTGACAGTCTGAGTGAAGAAGTCAAAGTATTGAACTACGGGAAGAAAGGGGTTGGTGTAACAGATGTAGGGTTTAATGACACTGATCCTGTGGAGGACAGGGATATAGAGGTGCAGTACAGTCTGGAGAATCTTGGGAAGATTGATTCGGAAGATCCTAACATGACTATGGATGTTGACACCTATAACGGGACGCAGTGGGTCGATCAAAGTTTCGATTCAAAAGATGAGATAATACAGAAAAACACACAGAACCAGAGAGACTTTATCTGGAGTCCTGCACCCGGGCCTTTCAGGTTCAACATCACAGCCGACCCCAATGATAATATCAAGGAGACTGACGAAACCGATAACTCCGCAGTCGATTTACTGGACGTCTCGAGCTACCAGACTTTCTACGGTGGAACCGACTTAACTTTAAGACTCGGCGCACAGGAAGACGATCTCAGGGTTTTCAACCAGCAGATAGCGAAAGGTAATCTCCACTTTGCGGACGCTGACTCAAATATAATGTTCACAGATCTTGAACCTGTAACCAGTAATTTCCAGGAAGCCGACAACGCATTAAACATGAGAGGACACAACGACTCGATACAAGAAGAGTTCGCTCCGAATCGGAATATGACTTTCAATATCGCGGGAGAAGAAAAAACAGCGCCGGTCATAAACTCTTCAAGCAACGGCAACTTCAAAACCGGGATTTTCTACGACTCAAGCAGTGGAACACCCTTTGATGGTTCTCAGCCTGTAGTATTTGTAACTGAGATTAAAGACTCGACACAGGGAGAGCACGGTATCTACGACTACGAGGCGAAGATCCCGGCGCTTCTGAGAGAGCAGAAAGAAGGTGTCGATAAAATAGATATCTACGCGGAGATAGAGTAGCGTGGTTTTAAGTCGGAAGATCAACAAATAGATAGTACTGTGGAAGATATACCGGAAGAGCTTAAACCTGAAGAGAATAGAAGCCCTGAAAGCGGAATTGAGCAGGATGTAGAGAAGTACAGTCAGAGGATGCAGGAGATCCAAGACGAGGTTAACGAGGTTATACAGGGCCAAAACGATGTAGTTGAGCAGGTTTTGATCGCACTGATGTGTGACGGAAATATTCTGCTTGAAGGAGTTCCCGGGCTCGGCAAATCTTTACTTGTAGAGACTTTCTCAAAAACAGTCTCCGACACCGATTTCAACAGGATACAGTTTGTACCGGATATGCTTCCATCCGATATTCTAGGGCAGAGAGTTTACAGTCAGAAAAAGGGTGAGTTCAATGTTAACAAAGGACCTGTTTTCTCAAACTTTCTGTTAGCTGACGAAATTAACCGTGCACCGCCAAAGACACAGGCAGCTATGATGGAGGTTATGCAGGAGAAAAAGGTTTCGATCGCAAAGGAGGAGTACGAGCTTGACAGACCTTTCCTTGTTTTAGCAACGCAGAACCCTTTAGAGCAGAAAGGAACCTATCCTCTCCCGGAAGCTATTATAGACCGTTTCTTCATGAAGATAAACCTGGATTACCCGGAACCGGACAACGAAGCTGAAATACTGAAGAACAACAGCATCAGAGACAGGGATCTGAAGGAAGGTATCAACCCTGAAATATCCAGAGAGGAGATAATTGAAGTCCAGGAGCTTGTCAGAGATATCTATATCTCGGACGAAGTCTACCTGTATATAGTATCGCTTGTAAATGCTCTGAGAGGTAATATAGACAAAAAGATAGAAATGATGAAGTATGTGGAGGCAGGGCCATCCCCAAGAGCTTCTATCTGGCTTACTTTAGGTGCTTCCGCGAAAGCTTTAATGGATAACCGCACATTTGTCAAACCTTCTGATGTCAAGAGCATCGCTCCACCGGTTTTAAGGCATAGAATCAATCTGAACTACGAGGGCGAAATTAAAGATATCGACTCGAACGACGTGGTGGAGAGCGTGCTCAACTTCGTTGAATCTGTATGACCACCAGAACCCTTGAGAAGGAAGAAGTGTTCGAGGAGGCATGTATAAATGCCAACAGACTGATCAACGAACTGAAACTGCTTCTGGTTTACCGGGATATTGTAACCGGGGAAGGACTGGAGTTCGACCGTTTGAGAGAGTACGTCCCTGGTGACAGCGCAAAAATGATTGACTGGAACTCTCTCGCAAGAACACAGGATCTATACACCAAGGTTTTCAAAGAGGAGAGACTTCTAGACGTCGAGCTAATATTCGACACTTCTGATTCGATGGCGACCGGCTCCACAGAACTGCTCAAAAATGAGCAGGCCTCCCTCGTCGCCACAACCTTAGCCCGGACAGCGGTTAAAGCCGAAGACAGCGTCGGGCTGACAACTTTCTCCGAAACCTCCAAACCGAGAATCGACTCCTCGAACAGCGAGCACGCACCAATGAGGATCGCCGAAATCCTTACTGAAGACATCTACGGAGGTAAAACAGACTGGAGCAGTGTTTCCGAGGATTTAATGAAGAACAAAAGCCAGGACAGCTTCGTATTCATAGTATCGGATTTTATACCGCACAACGACGAGCTTAAAGCATTCATAAAGGAAACAGCGAAGTACTTTAGGGGGTCAATCTTCTTCATGGTTCGAGACCCTCTGGACTCGAAACTACCTGAAGGTGTAGGAAGAGCATACATCACAGATCCGGCGACAGGCGAGAAAACACTGGTGGACGTCGACAAGATAAGAGACAGCTACAACAAGAAAGCCCGGGAAAGAGAGGAAGAGCTCAGAAACATTGCGGAGGCTTCAGGAGGCATGTTTTTCAAAACCTACACAGATCAGGACTTCACAACCGAGTTCGCACGGTTCCTGGATAGAAGGGTGAAGTAGGGATGGAGCTAACCTTTATGAGCCACACTCTGATCTTCGACCTACCTCCGGAAAATATCGCGATGCTGGCTGCTCTATGGGTTTTAACCTTCGGTTCGTACTTCTACCTCCGGAAGATGAGAACGGAGAGGATGACACAGCTTGGAAACTTCGAGACATTGAAAGAAGTTCACGGCCACAAAACCTCGGCAAGCCCAGCAGTGCTTGGAATGAAACTCGTCATCGTTACACTGTTATTCCTCGCGGCTACAGGAGCGGTCGAATACCAGTCCAGCTTCCCGGTTCAGAACACAGACTACGTTATAGCGGTAGACACCTCTCCCTCAATGAGCACTCCCGACTACGAGCCGGACAGACTTGGTTTCACAAAGCAGATACTTTCAGACTACATACAGAGAATGCCGGGGGAGTCGGAGAAAACCGTCGTCGAGTTCTCGGGAACAGTTACCGTTGAATCATCGGAAACCGAGGACAGTGAGCAGACACTGGATGCTTTAAACCGTCTTGAGCCCGACCTGGAGAATCCAGGTACATCTCTAGCCTCAGCGCTGGAGATAAGCGTTGAAACACTCCAGGAATCAGAGAAAGACAGAAAGGTTATACTTGTGACCGACGGGCACACAAGTTCCCAGAACGAGATATCAGAGGTAACAGAGCAGGCAGAGCAGGAAAACGTGGAGATCAATATAGTCGCACTGGAGCAGAAGAGAGGGCTGGAAGATCTCTACGACGAACTTGGAGAAAATATAACCGGAGATCCCAGCAACTCCACCGGAGGAAGCTTCACAGGGCTGAGACAGGTATCTGAGAGAACCGGAGGAGAGTACCTACCTGTTTACAGCCAGGAAAGCTTTGACTTAGCGGTCAAAAATATCGTTATAGAGCAGGAACAGCTGGGACTGAACTCCGACTACGTCATAATGATATTCATATCTATGCTTGTAATCACCGAGATATGGGTTTACAGTCGGTATGGCGCGATCTGAAAACCGGAAACAGAAATCTAAAGCTTTTAAATAAGCTTCGACAATTGTCACTTAGCCAATGAATTTAAGACATTTCGCGGTCGGCGTATCCATTCTTTTCATGATAGGAGCTGTTTCAGCTCAGACACCTGCAGGAGTCACAACAAGCAACGCAAACGAAACTATCAACACCGGCGACCCAGGAAATGTAACTACTGAAGCAGGAGCTGTTTCACAGGTAGATATAAGCCAGGACACTCTCACCGAGAAATGGGCTGGTTTCTACGGAACAGTATCAGGTAACCTTGTTCTCGGAGACGCATCCGGAAATAACTTCTACAGCTGGACAGCGAACGACTTCAGCTCCTCAAAAGTTATCGCAGTTCCAGGAGGAAGCGAAGCTCCCTCAGCGATTGCATCAGTCAGCGATCCAAACACCTTTCTAGGAACAGGATTTGACACAGGAACTGACGATGCAGCAAACACATACAACTACACAGGGACGGTTTCCCTAAGCGGTAATTCAGCAAGCAACACCGCGCTGGCCAAGACATACGATCAGAACGGTCAATCATTCTTCGATACATACCTGGTCGAAAACACAAACGATGGTTCAACCGACGCACCCGCATATATTGCTCAGGGAGTATCCGAGCAGACAGGATTCGACGGCGAGACCAGTGTTAACTACCAGATGATTGTCGGAGTCGGAGAGGACTCAAGCGAGGAAAGATTCGAGTTCTACCTCGAACTTGGATAATCTAATCCCGAGTTTGCAGGTCGGAAGACATATCTAATCGTCACTTATTAATAACTAGTCTCTAAAACGTTCCACATGGATTACAGGGGGAAATCGGTCTTCTTGCTGTCGGTAACACTAGTTCTCGCATCCGCCGGTTTATCCGCCAACTACGCAGTAAACTCTATGGACTGGAAGGATGTCTACGCAGGGATGGAGCACACATTTGACCAGGGAGAGGAGGAGGCCTACTTTGTGAGATCTTCAGATGCCTCCGGCTTGACAACTTTAATGCCGAACGATGAACCTGTTCATATTCTGGAGTCGACGGAAACACCTTACACAGGAAACCTGGAAAGCATACTTGAATCAAAGGATTACACAGTAGGTAATACCACGCAGTTCTCCGACGCATCAATTGAGCTGGCTGACTCCGAAAACTACATAGTTATATCCGAATCCTACCCTTCATCCGCAGTCGCGGTAAGCCCTCTGGCACGGGAGCTGGACGCTGATGTTCTAATAGTCAACTCTGAAAACGTGGAAGATGCCGAAACTATACTGAGCCAGGCAGATGGAGAAATTGTGCTTGCAGGGGTTTTCGAGAGAGATATCAGGAACACGCTTGAGCCTCACTCCACGGAAGAAATTATAGAGCCGAACCGTTTCGAGCTTTCAGTAAAGATAGTTGAGAGATACCTGGAAGAGAATCCAGACCAAGAGAGGGTCTTCATCACAGATGGTTCGCATCTTGAATCTGATGTTGTGAAAGGTGAGTACCCTGTTCTAATATCCGGAACAAACCTTGTCCCGGAGACAGTCGACAGCTTCCTATTCGAGAACCCGGATCACGATTTAAGCACAGCTGTCATGGTTGGAAACGAGATGACCACAGTAGGTCAGACCATCAGCGACACCAACATAACCAGAAACGGAGAGACAACCAGTGAGCAGATGGATGTGTTCGTGAAGTACGGTCAGGCAAGAGGCGACAGTTCACAGATATACGCACTTTCAATGTTCCCTCTCCCAAGCAGTGATATAGAGCTGGAGATAGGAGAGGTAAAGTACGATCCCGAAGACAGAAATCTCGTGGTCAACTACAGAAACAGAGGGAGCTCCAAGATGTACGCCCTAACCAACATGAGGATAACAAACCAGAACCAGCAGGTCGCGACAGCAGGAGACGGAGAACCGATATTTATCTCAGGAGGAAGCACACAGACCATCGAGTACAACCTTAACCTGACACCCTCAGAGTACCAGAACTCAACAGTCGAGTTCTCAACATCATACGGAGACACGCCCGACAACCTCGACACTTATCTAACCGAGGAAGGACGTTTCAGCCCTCCTGTGGAGAAAGGAATACAGGTGGAAAAGGTGGAGGACAGCTCCGAAATCAACCTGATAGATGTAACTTACCTGACAGACATTCAGAGGATAAAGATCGATGTCAGGAACACTGGAAACACCACAGCCTACTTCTCGGCACAGGTTAACGATCTAACCGTCCGAGGACTGGAAGAAGACTTCTCAACAGACACAGAGTCAGTCGAACCAGATCAGACAGAATCCGCCTACATACCTGTTGAACTTGATTCAGTTGACCTGGAGGAAAACGATAAGTTTAACACAGTTCTAAGATACGGTGAAAGCCAGGATCTCAAGATCAACAGGATAGAAAACACCACTGCGTTTGAAACTTCTTCAAGAGGTATAACCGGCCAGATAGCTCGGTCGCCGGGAGCTGTAGGCGCGGGGATAGCTGTTCTGGCGGTACTAGTTCTGATCTTCTTCAAGAAGGAAACTATTGTCTCGAAGATCCGGTCTGTCAGATAAGCTGGAGTAAACTATGTAAGAGCCAACGAAAAGGAAAATCATAGCTGTAACAATCAGCAGGATGTAAAGATCTGAGCCCTGAGCTCTTTCCGCTCTAACAATCTTTCCATCCTTGACAGCGTACACATCCGATTCTGATAGATTGAAACCGTCCGGAAGTTCATCTCCTGAACGATAAACCTGATTCGAGCCGGGTAGGAAGACTTTTTCCGCATCGGTTTCCAGAAACCCATCCTCCACTTTTACCGATACATCCGGTTTCTCAACCTCGGAAAGCTCGACTTCAGAGCTGTTAGACCAAGAACTTCCTTCAAGCCTACCCTCCAGAGTTATACCTGAAGGATTCAAGCCACGGGTAACGTTCAACACCATGTTCAGAGATTCACCGGGTTTAAGAGAGCTGTATATCGATCTATCAAAGCTGTTCACTGAATTTGACCTCGTTAAACTAATTTTTTCAACTTCTAGCCCTCTCTCGTATCCTTTCCTGTTCTCCAAATACAGTTCAATCAGTCCATCCGACTGATCGTATACAGCTCTTTCCAGGGTGAGACTTCCGGTTCTGCTATCAGTTTCAAGGGTTTTTGTGGAGAGTAGTTCTGCGGTTTCTCCGTCCGTCACCGTTCTTCCTACTTTAACCGCGATCTTCAGATCTCCGGAACTAGACGACTTCAGACGGCGGGCATAACCGGTGTTTTCCACCCCCACCACTTTCAGCACTTCCACACCTAGATCGTCAATTAGCCGGGCGTCTTCCTCAACCCCGCCTTTCAGCAGAACATAATCTCCAGACATCAGAGATTTGAAACCTGGATTGGCAGGATCAACAAGGACAAGCGAGCCCTCCTGATAATTCTCTCTGATAAACTCTCTGTTGAACTCCTCCGGAGTCCTAGTTTTGCCTTTAGCCGTCCCTGTCTCGAAATCACCTCCAACCTTCCTAACTTCAACACTGTCATCGATCTGATCCATTAAATCAGGTTCGTAGAAAGTCACGGCTTTATCTTTTTCAAGAGCTTTCGGAAGAACTGTTAGCGCCTCGGAGGCAAGATAAGGGTTAATGACATACAGAACCTCAAGTTCAGAGCTGTTGGTATAAACATCTCTGTAACTGAACCTGGTTTCTCTCAGCCCCTGTCTTGAGGCCAGATCGTGAACCCCGGGATCTGAAATACTTGTCACTACGTCCGTGATGTTGTCTGCTTCCGAAACCGCTATCTCAGCTTCCCCTGGATTTCTGACAAGCATCTTCTCACCTTCAAAAAACGTTGAAGCAGATATTGTGTCTTTCCAGTTATTCGAGTTCAGTATGTAGTCAGGGTGTGCCGAGGAGAGCGATAAAAGCGATAAAATCAGTACAGCGAGTACTATAGTTTGGTTAATTCGGTTTCTCACAGCGCTTATCCCCTTAACTTATTTGAAGAAAGGAAGCGTTATTTATTCTATGGCTCTAGTTGATTACGCTTCACTTGCTCTTTCAGGAGGTTCTATGCTTGCTGTTGGAGCAGTCTACTTTCTCCACAGAAGAAAAATTAACTCAATGAAAGAAGAAATGGATGAAAACTCGAGGAAACTCGATGAAGTCCTAGAGTTCGAGGAAAGAGTTTTCGACGAAGAACAGAACTTCGAAGAGTTCGAGCAGGATCTATCCGACCTTTCCGAGCGACTTTTCCACCTTATCAAGGACAAGTACGATCTGGAAGTCACTAACTACGATGAAGCCATCGACAAGATAGATCAAATGGAAGTGGAGGACGAGGACAGGAAAGAGGCTCTAGAGAAGCTTTTCGAGTACGTCACAGATCTGGAGTACAGCGAAGAAGAGCCTTCAGAGGAGCAGAAAGCTATGATACGGCAGGCTGCTTTCAAGCTGATCAGAACAACGGCACCCGCCCTGCGTAACCAAGAGCAAGATAGACCAGCAGAATAAACTCGACCGCGATAAAACTCATTTCACGTGCGGAAAATCTTGACCTAGTGAATATTTCAGGCGATCCGAAAGAAGGAATAGATATATCCAGATCAGGGATCGGTAGACCCGAACCCTTCTCAATATCCTGGACTTTAACCTTCTTCTCCTGCATTTCATCATCGTCGAAAAGTCTGTCTGTCAAATTACCACCTCGTAAACTGTTACCGCAGTCCATATAACCAGTATTAGCGGAAGTATAATCGGAGAGCTTTCGCTCGGTCTTTCAGTTACCTCAATACTTACCGGATGGAAGCTGTAGATATCATCTCCATCCCTAACTGTTACTGCCCCGGTACAGCTTCTGGTTTCTCCGGAAGCGGTGTATTCAAACCTTGGTGTTGCTGTATCGGCCTCCTCCACACCGAATGATCGACTGGTGAACTCTCCACATCTTTCAAGATTTCTGAAGCCGAGTGTCAGATTCGATAGATCAACTGCACCTGTGTTCTCTACCAGAACACCAACCGTTTTCTCTTCGCCGACCTCCGACCTAATATAGGTTGGAGCGCTGACAATCTCAAGCCCGGCATCCTGTGTTGAAGGCCTTACGTTTACATCAAGAGTCTCAAGATCAAGTGTCGTTCTATTCCTGAAGGCCTGGAATACACGGCTGTAAGAGCCTACCTCTACTCCATTAGAGACCTCCAGCAGAACCTCGATCTGCGCTGTTTCTCCCTGTGAAAGCGAATCAACAGATTCGGATACCGTTGACCATCCTTCAGGAAGGTTTCCACCAACGTAGAACTCACCTGTATCGACCTCTCCATAGTTCTCGGCTACAAAACTTATTTCTGCGACACCGCCCGGGGTTACATTCACCGAGCTCTCAGTCGAGTTCAGATCCATAAGTATAGGTGTTGGATCAGGCTGTGGCGGAGGCGGTGGTGCTGTCGTCGTCTCCTCTACGACTGTTTCCTCAACTACCTCTTCCACAACTTCCTCCTCTTCTACAATCTCCTCCGTGTCAACTTTTTCGCCGAACACTGCGAAGTACGAGAAATCGGTTACTTCACCGTCTTTGAATATTATCCTGTCCTGATCAAGGTTTATTGTGATGTCCTCCATTTCCTCCACCTGATAACTTCCGTTAACCTGCTTTATGTGCAGTATATCGGTCGGCTCCACACCTGTATCATTAACGGACGGGTAATGGAAACCTGGATTAACCGCTTCACCGCCACCTCCATCCTGAAGCTGGATAGAAATGTTTAGAGGTGTTAAGTTCGTCTCATCTTTAACATCCTGAGAGATTTCAGAAGGCATTACATCCAGATTAGTGTACTTTCCTTCGATCTCCATATCACCTATACTGAAAGAGCTGACTTCTACCGAGGCGTTCCGTGAGTTCACAAGATTATCCGCCAGACTGCTGATATCGTTAACTCTGATTTCGGAGTCATTCGCCTCGATCACCGTTTCAGTATCCGCATCGGATTGGGTAAAAGACGCGGAGCTGGAACCATTAGCACACACTGCCGAGCTGTAGCCGGAGAAAGATCCTCCTCGGACGGTTTGGTTAACCCCGGACTGCATTCTTATACCGCACCTGCCGTCCCCGCTGAGAGACTGGTGAAGAAAGTCAACTGCGACACCGCTGGAAGTAATATTGATACATGAATTTGCTGATCCCAGAGCGTTCTGGCGGATATAGGTCGAACCGTTGTAATCTATTTCCCGACAGCTTTCAACAGGTGTGCCGGAGCTCCAGAAGTTTATACTGTAAAGATTATCGCTCCGGTTATTTCTCGGCAGTATGAACTCAAAACTGCATTCTCCACCCGAATTACAGCTCTGGTACTTGTTGCCGTTGAAAACCTCTCCCTCGATCGGCGCTATGAAAACAGGTAGTTCCGAGCTGTTGGAGATTTGCTTTCCCAGGTACAGCGGTGTTCCGCTTGAAAGCTGTGTTTTTGAAAGATTGTAGTGCTGGTTTTCGATCATCAAATTACTGTACTCTGTAAATGTCTGATCCGGTGTGTCAGTTATATTTCCGTAGTCAGGGTAGAAAGCTGGGAAAGTTTCCTGGCTGAAGATGCCGTTTTTCTCGAGATCTCCCGATTCAAGCTCCTCTACCTGAGAAGGCTGAACTTCTTCTCCGGAAGGAGTGAAAACAAGATAGTAACCGCCACCGCTGAGACCTTTAAGCTCTGTCTGTCTGACCTCTCCGGTCTGTGAATTATCAAAGCTTAACTCCCCGATCTTGTATTCATCAAGACCCTGTCCAAACCTTTGTACATCACCTGAAATACCGATCCAGTTCTGACTTGCCTCAGTGCTTGAAACATTCTCGTTCTGGACTTCTCCTCCGGACAGATCTACCTGGTAGGAAGATGAGGCTACTGCCAGACCTATAACTAGAAGAAAGAGCACTGATATCTTCCGGGCGTACCTCATAAACCATAAAGAGGTTTTTCGAGTTAAATAACTGAGTTTCAGTCTTCAGCAAGCTCTACCCAGACCTGGTAACTGCTGGGAGATCCGTCGTTACCGTTCTCAGGCAGCATAACCTGATAATTTATGTCAGAACCATCAAATCCTGCCCCTTCCCTGACCTCTCCAGCGAAAAAACCGTTTGAACCATCGGAAATGTAGCCTGTTCCCCAGACACTGCTTCCTGAAGAATTCTTTGTGTAGACAGCAGGCACATCCAGAACCTGGCTATGGTAAATACTGTCAACCTGCATACTGCTGTTGAATGTTTTGTTGGCGTCCGCAGTGGAGTTCACAATGAATGGATAATTTTCTTCCATCATCGAGATATTTCCTGCCTCCCAATCTGTCTGGAAATCAATCTGGTTCTGAGAGAAATAAATGTATCTAGCTTCCCCAGAGTCCCATTCGTACAGAGGATTTGTAGATCCAACCGCCTGAGATCCGGAAACCTGTCCGTACACACCCGTCCATATATCTGCTGGATCGGCAACAAATACATCTATAGATGTAAGCGCTCCGGAGTCGGTCGAGACATCAGCTGAAACAGCACCGAGAAACAGGAAAAACAAGACCAGTCCGAGAGCTTTCAGCCTCATACATCATTAATTGATCTCGATCAAATTAAACCTTCGCTAGCTTGAAAAGCATTCACCACAACCGGTAACTCATGAAGATCGAAGAACTCTCCCGAGAACAGCTGGAAGAAGTAGTGGAAGAGCTGGAAAAAGAAGCAGTGGAACTGGAAAAACAGAGAGAAGAGTGGGAGGAGAAAGCCAAAAAAGCTCAAGCCGACTTCGAGAACTACAGGAAAGAAGAAAGTGAGAGAAAGCAGAGATGGCAGAAACAGGCCGAAGAAAAACTGGCGGAGGAACTGATCGAAATCATGGACAACTTGGAGAGAGCTATCGCTTCCGCAGACGAAGACTCTGGAATTGTACAGGGCGTGAAGATGGTGGCCGACCAGCTCTACGAAAAACTGGAGAAAAAAGGCCTAGAAAGAATCAACGCAGAGGGAGAGGAGTTCGACCCCAACCTGCACAAAGCCGTAGAAACCAGAGAACACGACGAGGAAAACAAGGTTCTGGAGCAGAAAAGGAAAGGATACATGTTTGAGGATAAAGTTCTGAGAGAAGCTGAAGTGGTAGTAAGCAAGTAATATTTATTTTAGGTCATCTGTATGAAAGAGAAAAGAAAGTCAAGTAGAAAACGCTCTAATAACTGAAAATCGATTTTAGCCATTAGATATTTCATTTAGAACACAGAATTATTTATCAGAATTAATATTTTCCCAAATCAAGAAAATCTTTGGATCCGGATCCCGTACCCCTGTTGGACTGGAAAACTGTAAAACAGTAAACACCTGGTCTCCTCAGTTCGATAAAGCGGAGGTGAAATCTTGCAGTACCAGTAATCCAAGATATGTAGTTACGGATTCAAGCCAGGAACGGTATGTGGTGTACACGGACAGCCTGAAAACCTGTTTGGGAGTTCTGATTTTTGAGCAATCAGGAGGGCGGGCGATAGCAGGACTGGCTCATCTAATGGTAGATGAGGAAAAAATAGCTACCGAGATGTTAAAGAAGATAGATTCAAAGTACAGTCCTTCAAGACTAAATGTGGTTATTGCTGTAGGTGACGACCCTACTCCAGAAACGTTCAGTAAAACAGTAAATATGTTGCTTCAGGCCTCTAATATCTCTAAGGAGCGATTTAAGGTTGTTTATGGAGGAACCGGTGAGCCTTATTTCTTAAACCAAATAGGAAGAGGAATGACTTCAACCAAGATTGCCTACAACACCTGCAACCAGAATAATCCCTTGAATATAGGAGAAAGTTAACAATTTCTCAAATCAAAAAAACCTCTTCACTTTCATTTAAAAATTTTTAATGTCGTGATTAAAACTGTAATCTAGGTGAAAACTAAAATGGGAAAAATAATCGGCATCGACCTTGGTACGACAAGAAGCGCAGTAGCATCAATTGAAAACGGAGAACCGAAAATTCTAGAAAACTCGGAAGGAGAGAGAATCACTCCCTCGATAGTAGCATTCGACGATGGGGAAAGACTTGTCGGTAAACCGGCGAAAAACCAGATGCTGACAAACGAAGAGAACACAGTCAAGTCAATCAAGAGGCACATGGGAGAGGAATACAGTGTTAAGCTCGAAGGAGAAGAATACACACCACAGCAGATCTCCTCAATGATTTTACAGAAACTGAAGAACGATGCCGAAGACAAACTGGGAGAAGAAGTCGAGAAAGCAGTAATCACAGTGCCGGCCCACTTCGACGACACACAGAGACAGGCAACCAAAGACGCAGGAGAGATCGCAGGACTGGAAGTAGAAAGAATACTCAACGAGCCGACCGCTGCCTCTCTAGCTTACGGTTTAGATGATGAAAGAGATCAGACAGTACTTGTCTACGACTTCGGAGGCGGTACTTTCGATGTAACCGTTCTCGAAATGGGAGATGGAATCTATGAAGTCCAGTCAACAGAAGGAGACAACGATCTTGGTGGAGACGATTTCGACCAGGAGATAATTGACTGGGTTCTGGATGAATTCGAAGAAGAAAACGGAATCGACCTGTCAGAAAACGATGAAGCCCTTCAGCGAATCCGGGAGAACGCAGAGGAAGCCAAGAAAGAGCTTTCCTCCAGAAAATCAACCAAGATCAACATTCCGTTCATCCACCAAGAAGACGGCGAAACATACAACATAGACTACGAACTAACCCGCTCCAAATTTGAAGAACTAGTCGAAGACTTAATCCAGAGAACAACAGATCCAACCGAGACAGCGATCGAGGACGCCGGAGTCGATAAATCAGATGTCGATGAAGTTATCCTCGTAGGTGGAACAACGAGAATACCTGCTGTAAGAGAACATGTACAGGCAATCACAGGCCAGGAACCGAACAAAGAAGTCAGCCCGGATGAGGCTGTTGCACAGGGCGCAGCGATCCAGGCAGGATCAATCTCCGGAGAAATGGACGATATCCTTCTACTTGATGTCGCACCGCTCTCCCTTGGAGTGGAGGTGAAGGGGGGTCTGACCGAGACACTGATCGAGAAAAACACCACGATCCCTGCAGAGGAGTCGAAGACCTTCACCACAGCACAGAACAACCAGTCGATGGTAACTGTCCATGTCGTGCAGGGCGAACGAGAGATGGCGAACGACAACAAATCGCTCGGCCAGTTTAATCTTGAAGGACTGCCACCAGCTCCGGCAGGACAGCCAAGAATCGAGGTAACATTCGAGATTGACGCAGATGGTATACTGAATGTTTCAGCCAAAGAACAGGAAAGCGGGGAAGAAGCCTCAATTACAATCGACGACGCTTCTCGACTGGACGAAGACGAGATTGAGGAGATGAAGGAAGAAGCAGAGAAACATGAGGAAGAAGACCGGAAGAGAAGAGGGTTTATCGAAGCCAAGAACAAAGCCGACTCCGCAGTCAGCCAGGCAGAAACCCAGATAGAAGAACACAAAGACAAGATAGACGATCAATCAATCATCGAATCAGTAGAAGACGCGATCGAAGAACTCAAGGAAGAAAAGGAAGAAGCAGAGGAAATCGACGATCTGGAAGAAGCAGCAGAGAAAATTGAAGATACAGTCGAAAACCTTCAGAACGAGCTGCAGGAAATCGGTAAAGAAATCTACGGAGATCAAGCCAATCCAGGCGGAATGGGCGGGCAAGGAGGTTTCGACCCTTCCAACATGAGCGAGGAAGATCTCAAACAGGCAGCCCAGAACATGGGAGGTGGAGCACCTGGAAGCTCTGACGACGAAGTAGTCGACGCCGACTACGAAGAAGTAGATGAAGAAGAGGAAGAAAAGTGATCCTCCTCTCCACTTTTTATTCTAAAACCATTCAAAAGCTGTCGGAGCGCAGCTTAAACATGATCGAACTTTGGTGAAAGTTCGTTGGCGAAAGAATACTACGAACTTTTAGGAGTTTCAGAAAACGCTAGTCAAGAAGAGATCAAGAAGGCTTACAGGAAGAAGGCGAAGAAGTATCATCCTGACTCCAATTCTGAAACTGCTGACGAGGAAAAGTTCAAGAAGATCAACAAAGCTTACGATGTTCTCTCAGACGAGGATAAACGGAAGAAGTACGACCAGTTCGGCAAACAGGGCGTAGAAGGTCACGCCGGTAGAGGTCAGCGCCGTGCAGCCTCCAACTTCCAGGATATTTTCGAGCAGATCTTTGGAGGCAGTGGTTTTGGCTCCCGGGAAAGAAAAAGAAGCCGTGGAGAGAACCTCAAGATGCATACCACGATCTCGCTGGAAGAAGCATATAACGGTGTGGAGAAAACATTTGAGGTCGAGAGAAAGGTTAAATGTTCAGAATGCAGCGGCACCGGTGCCGAAAACGAGAATACCTCTACATGCTCCAGATGTAACGGTCGAGGTAGAGTGGAACAGATACAGAGAACCCCTCTAGGCAGAGCAAGATCAGTTACTGAATGCCCTGAATGTGATGGACGGGGAGAAATACCGGAGGAAAAATGTTCTAACTGCAGCGGAGAAGGGTTAGTTGAGGAGAAGAGTAAGATAACCGTAGACATACCTCCCGGGGTTAAAGACGGTCAGAGGCTCAGACTGTCTGGAGAAGGAAACCGGTCAATTTCAGGAGAACCCGGCGATCTGTTTCTTTATGTCAACCTAGAGGCGCATGAAATCTTTGAGAGGAAAGACAACGACCTGTATACCACTCTAAAGATCGGTGTCGGAGATGCTTCACTTGGAACAGAAATAGAGCTGGAACATCCTGATTCAAAGCTCCAGCTGGATATACCGGAGGGCACACAGCCCGGACAGGTTTTGAGGCTGGAAGGTAAAGGAATGCCGGCACAGAGAAGAAGGCGGAGAAAAGGAGACCTCTATGTTAAGATAGATATCCATATCCCTGAAGAAGTTACTGAAGAGCAGAGAGAAGTTCTCGAGGGAATGAGAGAGAAAGAGGAGAAGAACAAGTCGTTCTTCGAAACCGTCAAAGACTTCGTTTCCTAGATCATCGCCTTGATGTAAGGTATAGCGTACATAATACCTACCCCGATCGAGAAAACCAGTAGGTGAGTCATCCAGTTCTCACTTCCCTTGAAATCCGGGAGTAGATCGCTTCCTGCTATAAAGACAAAGTTTCCAATCACTAGAGGCAGTAGAATCGGGACTGTTGAAGCGGAGATCTGTGATATTCCTAATACGAGTACTGCTCCGAGAAACATGAAAGCGCTGATCCCTATGTTAACTCCTAACGCCTTAAGTTTGGAGAAACCGTAGTCAACCATTACACCGAAGTCTCCAAGCTCTTTCGGAATCTTGTGAGCTATAATTGCGATTGTCGCAGCTATACCTGCCGATGTCGAGGCTAGGAAGCTTGTAGCAATCAGCACACCGTCTAAAATATTGTGAACTGAGTCTCCAGCAGCCAGCACATAAGGAAGCGGTTCTTTATGTTCTCCACTGTGGTGACAGTGCCAGTGAACTATTCTTTCAAGCAGGAAAGATCCCATCATCCCTGCTATAATAAGAAGGCCTGTTATTCGTCCATAATTGAATTTGTTGGCCAGTCTGAAGACTAGGTGGATGAATACTCCGCCGAATATTGTGCCTGCTGAGAGAGATATTAGGTAAGGTGTTACCCTTTCAAAGCTTTCATTCGAGATATACAGCAGGAAAGCCCCTAGAGCGGAGAAAAGTGATGTTATTACGAGGCTTGCTATTATTGTTGTCTGTACCATAGGTACAAATCTGTTATTAAGTTTTTAAACAATGCTATTAATTCCGTGTTATGGAAATAATAAGTCTATCAATGGATGAAGAAACGCTGGGGAAAATCGAACAGATACAGGAAGAAGGAAGCTTCAACGGCAGAAGCGAGCTAATCAGGAAAGCGATCGAGAACCTTCACCAGGAAGTCAAAACCAACCAAAAGCTGGAGGGCGAACTAAACGCGGTTATAGTTACCCGACACCCTCACAAGAGAGAGCAGAAGATAGCTGAGATCGCCCATGAATACGACTCTGTAATAACCACCCAACTCCACAGCAAACTGGATGGAAACAACTGTCTGGAAGTATTCCACACCAACGGGAAAGCAGAAAAAGTGATCGACTTCTTCAACGAACTCGAAGGAAGCAAAAGCACGAAATCAGTCAACATACTACCCCAGAACTAGAGCGAAAAGAATAACAACTGCAAGAGCCACAAACCTGATATGAAACTAGCGCACACCATGCTGAGAGTATCCGACCCCGAATCGGTAATAGACTTTTACCGGGAAGCCTTTGGTTTCGAACTGAGAAGAAAATCGGAGCAGGAAACATTTACACTCTATTTCTTGGGATCAGAGGATCAAAATGCTGAACTTGAGCTAACCTACAATCACGGTGAAGACGTCAAATACGAGAAGGGAGATGGGTTTGGACATATCGCCATCTACACCGATAAAGATCAGAGTCTGGAGAAAGCATATCAGAAAGCAGTTGAAGCCGGAGGAGAAGACTATAGACCTCCAGAAGAGTGTCCCGGGAACTATGCTTTTGTTAAAGATCCGGAAGGATATGAAGTAGAAATACTGGCGAAGAATAACTGAGGTTGAATCAAACCGGAATCCTCAGCCTCTTCGCTATCCTCTCAAAAGCCTCAGTTACGTCAAGCCAGCTCTGGACACACAACAGACCACAGAATGTTCAAAATATTTGAACACTGTTATGTTGAGTATTTTCGAACATTCAAAGCTATTAAATAATTGTTGATGTTACCTTAGAGTATAATGAATGAATACAAAGAGAGTTCAAGAGAAATGAACAACCTCGAGGATTACAGTTTGGAGGAGCTGGAAAGAGGTATTTTAGCGGAATATGGGCTTGGTATAGAAGATTCTGAAAGAGATTCGGAGTCATTTGAGAGCCTTGTTTCAGCATACCTAGAGAAAACAGATCAGGATTTTGAGTTCAGCCAGGCTTACAGAGGTAAGTAACCTGTATACTATTCGACTATTTCAGCCCCGTTCCTGTCTTTAGAAGGAATTTCCACATCCTCTGTTAAATCGTACTCAGTGATGCTGTAAGTCAGGAATTTGTAGTCATCAACCGCTTCTCTAAGGAGTTCTTCACCGCTTCTTTCTTCCGCCTCTTCCATATTGTACCTGTGATCCTCCACTACATCAGCGTGTTCATCCGACAGAGTGTCAGCGTCCATAACTATCCATGAATCTTCTTCCCCGGAATCTTCAGCAATCAGCGTTCCTGCGTAGAACTCTTCCTGAACCCTCTGATCTTCCTCAGTCTGGCTACCTTCTAGAACCTTTTCCGCCACCCTGTACAGCTTCTTTGCTTCATCATTTGTCTGTTTCAGAGATCTTTCCAAGTTCCAGCTATCCAGAACAGCGTCATAGTTGTATATGACCTGTACTTCTGCTGATTTAGACTTCAATTTTTCAGCGAGCAGGAAGTAATCTGATTCCGTCCATCCTGAGTTTTCGTTGTCTTCCATAGAGATGAAACCATGTAGAAATCTTAAGTAACCATAATGAGTGTTCAGATAAATCAAACACTCAAAAATTGTCGAGAGTTTAGAGCGGGCAAAAACTGAGAGAGCTTGAAGGCCTATTTTTAGGCACTTTCAGAATCAACAGTTCACTGGCTTGTTCCTAAGGATCAAAAATGCTCTGCGTTCAGACCTATAATGAAAGCGAAAAACCCTCATAGAGATCGAGAACAAAGAAGGTATGTTAACAGACCGGAGATCGAACCAGGAAACCACAGGGAGAAAATATACCTTCTTTATTATAAGGTGTATCTCGCTCGCGACCCCAAGGGTAAGTGCGAAAGATATATCCGGAAACACACACTTGTATAGTTACGATATACCTTCTTTATGCCAGCATAATTCTCAAGATTCAACGAGTGTTCGAACAAACCAAACACTCACTTGCTGTTTGTTTCAGTATGATCATTTAGAACCTGAAGCACTATATCGCGGTTATTCTCGGTATAGAGTATATTGGCAACACCATCTTCCGATTCTGTAACCGAAACTCCAAGAGCCATCTGGTCGAAAACCTCTTTTAACCGGTCGAGAAGCCGTCCATCACCGTGAATTATGAATCTCTCGCCGTCGTCCTGGATCTTCGTTATCCTCATGAGAACTTCTTGCTGGCGGTTCTTTTTACCGTTTACCAAGGTTGTTCGTTTTATTCGAACTCTCATTAAGAACAGTAGTTTCCTCCAAGTAAAGACAAAAGATATTAAAAAGCATTGAATGTTCGTCAATTATTAACATATCTTTCGAAGCTCATGTGAGCTTGAACCAATTATTCAATTTGTGTCCCTGGATCATAATACGCATTCCAGACATGAGTATCCTCTAAATCTGGTATTCCTGCTTCTTCCATTGCCGACCTAAAATCTTTCTCCATCTTTCTCTCGATAGTCTTGGCGTGAGGATAAATATCTGAATTGTTGATTCGTTCCTCAGGAAATCTTTCAAAATCATTCTCCACATACTCTCTAGCTAATATATCAACTAGCTCTTCTCTACCATATCTTTCCCTGTTTGGAGGCAAACCTGCTCTAAGCAGCAAACTATTGAACTGCTCATCACCTCCAGAAAATTTTCTTTCTTCAGGATAATTGCTTTCATAATTGTCTAAATCATTTGTAGTAGGAACCTCTCCTTCTTCATCGTAGAAACTCTTCACAAGCTCGACAAGATCCTGTGTGCTATATGACTCCTGATTCTGAGCTTCAGGTTCTTCAGCCTTAGACAAATACTCTGAGATTGCATAAAGTTCATCATCATCTACCATTTTACGGTAAGCCGATTTCTGTCCTGGTCGGTCTAAATAACCGGCTCTATCTAAGATTCCATAAGCCACAGATTCTCCTCTATTCTTAGGCTTTGGAAAAGGTTTCTCAAATAGACTATCAAGATTTTCAAGTTGTTTCAAAGCCCCTCTTGTATAGCTTCTAGTTTCAATCAAATCCTCTAATCGCCTATAACGAGGATACATCTCAACTATTTCCTCGTTATTTACCCTCGCTAACACTTCTTCATCATGGCTGCCTAACCTATTTAGGTCTACTAGTTCCGCTTCAAATTCTAAGGTAGAACTCAACTCCCTCTTCATCATCTGTAAGGCTTGGGAAAAACCGTTTTCGGGAACATATGTGCTTGAACCGGTTCTATAGTTTTCAATTGAACGCTGCGATCGATCAAACAAATCTGTCAACTCATCTATGGAAAAATATCTCAAAACCAGCTCCTGTACATCATTCTCTATCTCAATCAGATCTCCCGATCTTGCTGAACTCCCTAACTTCAGATCCTCTACGTCTTCGTTCTTAAGGACAGGATTTGACTCATTAACTATCGAAATCAGAGACGCTGTTTTACCTATACCTAATACCTCTAATTCCCCTTTTTTATGTTCGTTAAATGACGATCTCCCGAAGCCTATAGAATTATGTAAACCTCTAATTTCTGGATAATGGAGCTCTGCTTTCTCAAATAGCTGAATTTTCTTATCTCTGGGAATTCTTATACCAAGACCTTCCATCAGACAGCAAATAGAATGTTAATTTTATTACTTTCAAGTCATAATCATATTTGATCAGAGATCGAATTAGAACAAACTTACGCCACAAATAGGTACCACTGGTTTATAATATCTCACCATGGATTAGTTATCTGTGATCAAAGGATGGAATTCTCTATCTCGAAAATGAAGGAAATGATCAAGAATCAGGGCGACAAAAGAGTATCAGAAGATGCAGCAGAGGAACTTGGCCAGATCCTTGAAATGTTCGCAGGAGATCTAGCCGAGGAATCAGTAGCTGTTGCACAGGATGACGGCCGGAAGACGGTCAGAGGCGAAGACGTCAAAGAAGCTCTGAAATAAACCTGTTTTTTCTTCTTTTTACTAATCTGAAAACACCACGGATTTAAGTCTTCCAGATCAAGTTTTGAGTATGAAACCGGAACAAATAGTTGAAAAGATAGTAGAGGAAACAGACCTGGACGAAGACGAAATAGAGGAAAAAGTCGAAGAAAAAATGGAAGAGTTTGAAGGCCTCGTATCTGAAGAAGGCGCAATCCACCTCGTCGCAAAGGAGGCTGGAGTTCAGATAGCAGAGTCCGGCGACCAGGCACTCAAAGTCGAAAACATTGTTCCGGATATGAGAAAGGTCAACCTGAAGGCCCGAGTCACAAATATTTCTGACATCAACACGTTTGAGAGAGACGATGACGAGGAAGATGGAAAGGTCAGGAACATGACGTTAGGCGACGACACAGGAACAATCCGGTTAACACTCTGGGATGAACAGACAGAGATCGCCGACAAAGTAGATGAAGGTGATGCAATCGGTGTATCCGGAGCCTACACTGTTGAAGACAACCAAGGTAACGCAGAGTTAAGACTTGGAGACTCAGCGCAGGTAAAGATGGTTGACGACGATGAAGTACCAGAAGTAGAAGCAGGTGGAAGCGGTGAAACAACCGAAGCAACCATTAGAGAGGTTAGAAGCAAAAACGCCGAGTACAAAGTCCAGGGAATGGTAATGGATGTATACACAAGCAGTCCATTCTACTCGACATGCCCGGAATGTGGTAACACAGTCAGAGAAGACGATGACGGAGAGTACGTATGTGAAGAAGATGGAGAAGTCGAGCCAGATAAAGCATTAGCGATCTCAATAGTTGTTGATGATGGAACCGGAAACACTCGTGTAGTAATGTTTAGGGATCGAGCACGAGAACTGTTAGATATCGATGAGGAAACCGAGAAAGAAGGGGATCTGGAAGCTGTGGAGAAAGCAGCTGCAGACGTTATCGGGAAGAAGATCGAGCTTGAAGGCAGAGCAAGATACAACGATTACTTTGGAACTCTTGAGCTCATTGCAAACAGCTTCGACGAGATAGAGACTGAAGAAGAGCTTGAAGAAATGATTGAGATGCTTGAAGCCTGAAAACTATATTACTTAAACAAAACAACGTAAATTTCTGAACAATAAAGCAAAGGGGAGAACAATCTAATGACAGACGACAACGAAAAAGACCTAGTAGACCTGAAAGGAGTAGGGGAAAAGACAGCAGACAAACTCAAGGAAGCCGGCTACGACGACCTTATGTCGATCGCCACAATGAGCTCAGGAGACCTCGGAGAAGTAGCCGACTTGGGAGAAAAGAAAAGCCAGAAAATAATAACAGCAGCCCGACAGGAACTCGACCTCGGATTCGAGACCGGAAAAGACAAGTACGAGACCCGAAAAGACATGGGACGTATCACAACAGGATGTGATGACCTGGACGAAATCCTGGGAGGAGGAGTCGAAACCCAGAACATCACAGAATTCTACGGAGAATACGGATCAGCCAAAACACAGATCTCACACCAACTATCCGTCAACGTACAGCTAGAAGAAGGAGAAGGCGGACTCGGAAAAGGCGTAGTCTACATAGATACAGAAGACACCTTCATCCCTACAAGAATAGAACAGATGGCAGAAGCCAAAGGACTTGACGTCGAGGAAACACTCGACAACATCCACGTGGCGCGAGCATACAACTCAGACCACCAGATGCTGTTAGCCGATGAAGCACAGGACATCTGCCAGAAAGAAGACATCGGACTAATCATCGTCGACTCTCTAACAGCACAGTTCCGAGCAGACTATGTCGGAAGAGGAGAACTCGCACCTAGACAGCAGAAACTCAACAGACATATGAACACGCTGCTCAGGTTAGCAAACTCTCACAACGCAGCAGTAGTCGTCACCAACCAGGTTATGTCCAACCCTGACCAGATGTTTGGCGACCCCACCAAAGCAATCGGAGGACACATCGTCGCACACAACTCCGCAGTAAGAGTCTACCTCAGAAAAGGCAAGAAAGACAAACGAGTCGCAAGACTGGTTGACTCACCTTACATGCCAGAAGCAGAAGCAATCTTCAAGGTAGCAGACGAAGGAATAATCGAGGACTAGTTATCCCTTCTTATTCTATTCCTCTTCTTTTCAGTACCCGATAAGTTGGATATAAATTCGATAAGATCTGATATACCGAAGCCAAAATTTACCACCGCAGCCAATAAGATATAAGCGAAAAACAATGTTAGAAGCAGATCTCCAGCACCAATAATAAATTCGGGAACTTGGAAGCCATATACCGTATGATTAGTTGGCTCTAATCTGATTATGGGTGTGATCAATAACAACAGAACAAAGTAGCTACCGCTTTTCAAAAATCTTCTAGATATTGTGAGTGCATGTTCTGCGTCCTTTTTTCGATTTAATTCGCTCCAAACAACTAACAGTAGAGATCCTATTGTGAAAGACACAATTGAGAGCGTAGAAAGTATATTAAAAGGATCATTAAAATTCTTCATATAAAGAAAAAGAGAGCCTAAAGCTACAACCATGTATGCGACTGAAGAAAGATAGGTGTTAAAAAACCGATCAAACCTACTGATCGCTTTTCTTGTTCCAGAGCCATTCATCCTTGCTATCTAGATTATATCGTCTTCCGAGACAATCACGAAGTCGCCGATGCTTCTGACTGCTGAGAACGGTACAATATTCCGACCTTTCCTGTCTTCCTGGAGCTTTACATCGTCAATGTGCTCTGTAGTGTTGGAAATAAGTAGGTTCATAAGTTCTCCTGTATCTCCAACGAATGAGATATCTTCTACTTCTCCGTATTTTTTACCGTGTTCTTCTGAAACGATTGTTTTGCCAACGATCTGTGATCCTCGAGGTCTATCAGACATTTTTGCTCCTCCGTAACATGTTTTTATGGCCTAGACATTAAAAGTTTACATGGCGCGGGTATTCTCAGCGATCGAAATACAGGATGAAAAACTCCTTCAAGAGTTAGCTGAGATACGCGACCGGCTTGATCTTGGCTTCAATCCTGTAAGTAGAGAGAAAATGCATATCACGCTCCAGTTCTTCCGTGATGTAGATGAAAATGAGATACAGGAGCTGAAAGACGCGATGAATAATCTGGAGATAGATCCTTTTACTGCTGAGGTTTCCGGTGTCGGCTGTTTCCCTTCCAGAGACTACATCCGGGTTATATGGGCTGGAGTTGACCAGGAGGAAAAGTTCCATGATATCTACGGCCAGCTCTCCTCACACACTGTTGAATCCGACAACAAACATGATTTCAAACCCCACATCACACTGATGAGGGTCAAGGATATACAGAAGAACGAGAAGCGAAAACTCAGGAAAACGGTTCGGGAGTTCGAAGATCACAGCTTTGGAAGAATCAAAATCGATAAAATCAGGCTTTTCCGATCCGATCTCAAACAGGGTGGTTCAACATACAGGGAGTTACACAGATGCGATCTCTGAAGCATCGAGAACTCTACTTTATCTCGCTGGTTCTGGCGGTAGCCGGATTGAGCCTTATGTACTACGCCGGGGAGAACATAGAGCCGGAAAAAGTTGCTATCGGTAATTTATCGACGACTCAGACCGGCGAAATAGTGACTGTCGAAGGCGAAGTTATGTCAAGCTCTTTCATAGAAGGAGACCTTTTTCTGGATCTAGAAGGAGAAACCGGAAGTATTAGCGTATCTAACTTTGGAGCTAACCAGAACTTTAGGGAAGGTGAAACAGTCTCTGTGGAAGGTGAGGTAACTATCTATGAGGGAGAACTGAGTATGGTTGCTCGTAGCATTGAACGCGTGAAATAGTTTAAACCCTTTGAGCTGAAAGATTTCTATATGCTGATCTATCTCATAATTTTACTGCTGGCGCTCCCCTTCATCGATCTCTATCTACTTGTCGAGGTCGCGGGACGGATAGGTTTTATCGAAACTTTAGGGCTGGTCTTTCTGACCGGAATTCTTGGAGCGTTCTTCGTTAAACGGGAAGCGAAAACTGTCTGGGGTAAACTTGGTACCTCTGTAACAGCAAATGAGGTGTCCCGGAACCTGTTAGAAGGTGTCCTTATAGTGCTTGGCGGACTGATGTTGTTAAGCCCTGGTTTCATCACTGATGGACTAGGCTTCCTGTTCGTGGTTCGGTGGACAAGGATCAGGATAGTTCTGAAACTGGAGGAAAAAATGAAAGACAAGTCAAACTTCCAGGTTCAGGTTCAGCAGTTCTAAGCTCTGTACGAAGCGAAAACCGATAGTGCGAACACTGCTAATCCTGCCTCTGACGGGATGCTGAAACCGTACATCGAAAGCGCTATACTGACTAAAACCAGCGCGCCACCTTTTCTTATGTAGTCAAGGTTGAGCTGTGAAGTATCAAGCCTTGAGGCAAGGAACAGAGCTGAAATAGCGACAAAAGCTGTTCCCATAGCCGGAGCGATATACTCTAAACTAAATGCGAGCGACCCTGGATTTCTTATCGAAAGCATCATACCGGTAATCAAAATAGCTGGTACCGAAAGCCAGTCACCGATATCCAGGCCTCCCATCTTAACTGCTATAGTTAACAGGGCGAGACCTGCAGCGTACTGAAGACGGCTGACAAAGAACAGCTGTTCGAAGATCGGTGCGACCAGTGAAACCGCTAAAGCCCCTAACATAAGGTAAGGTGCCGTCTGCAGAACAGTGTTTGTGGCCTGCTTTCTGTTCTCCGAACAAGAGTAAAGGACGGCTAAAGCTCCTGCACCGGTGAAAATTGTCAATGCAACCGCTACAATATCCGAGAATGTTTCCACCGCGCCCGTCACCAGCAAAGTTGCAAACACTCCATCAACTAATGGGAGGCAGAGAATGAAAATCAGTTTTCTCGCATCCTCATCGGGAACGAACAAGTGCCTTGAAGCGCCGTCACTCACTCGTTCCAGAACCACAGAAAAATACCTTTTCAAAGTTTTAGCGTGGCTCCGGAACCAAGAATCATTTCCAATTAATAGTCTTGGTTCCGAAGTTCAGAAAAATAGACTTAAACTTGGTATTAATCATTGCAGCAGCTGACATCCACATTCCCTCAACAGTCCTTGTACCAGCTACTGCGGTCATACTAAACAAACAATTAGAGACAGATGTTTTAAAACCTTTCCAGATCAAACACCGGTTTCCCCGAGTCAATAACTTTCTCGCCGTCAAACCAGACCGTCGGATCTTCACAGATCGTATCCCAGTGGATATCACATACATTCCTTTTTTCATGTCCCTCCGGGAAGTAACTGGAGTTATCGCCGAACGCGATATGGATCGTTCCAAACACTTTCTCGTCCTGGAGAACATTACCGATCAATTCTGCTTCAGTGTTGGTTCCGATACCAAGTTCAGCGAGAACCCTGGAGCATTCAAAATTATCGAAAGCTTCCGCAAGCTCCGACTCCTCGCCGTCCGGATGTTCAACAGCGACTGCTTTACCATCTTTAATTTCGACTTCTGTTCCCTCCGGTGCGAAAGGGAAGTGGTCGATAACGATAGTTCCGTTTCCATCGATTATACCTCCATCGGCCTCTCCGGCCGGAAGGTTGCCGAACTCTCCATCTTCCTGGATAAATCCTGTATCTTTCTCGAAGAACTCTCGATCGACTTCCAGTTCTATATCGGTTCCGCTCGGCGTTTCAATTCTAACCCTGGAGACATCTTCAAGAAGATCATAGTACTTTCTAGCAAGCTCCCGGACTTCCTCATAATCAGCGTTCAGGCTTTGATTCCATACTTTTTTGGTTACAGTTGGCATCGTCGCCACCCTGGTTCCTGCCTTGTTTGCCTGATGTCTTGCATCAGTGTGGGATAAAGATTTCAGAGTTGGAGCGATAACAGCATCCGCTTCTCTCATAGCTTCCGCAACTTTCTCAGGAGGTTCCTCACCATGGTTCTCCGGCTCCTCGTACTCGATCAACCGGTAATCCGCGCCGGTTTCATCAAGAACCTCAAGAAGCACTTCGATCAGATCCTGATCGTTTCCATCGTTTAGAACAATAACATTCTCGTTTTCGTTAATATCCATACACTGGTTGACAACAGTTTCAGCTCCTTCTCTAAGCGACATACAGAAACATTCGAAGCCAGAAATAAAACTATTCAGTCCAGCTTTACAGCGGTTCCTCTACCTTCATCGACAAACTCGAGCTTATCCTCTCTCGCAAGCCAGCCGATCGCCATATTTACTTTCGATCGAGGCGCATCAACAGCTTTGCAAATGGCGGACATTGATGCTTCTCCCTCCTCTTCAAGAAATCTCCAGACATAACCTGCGAGCTCTCCAATCTTCTGCTCCATAAATAAAAATACAGTAGCCTGTTTAAATAATATCCAGATTGCCTCGATGGCTCAGCCTGGCTAGAGCAGTCCCCTCGTACGCCTGGTTACGCTCGAGCCGGACGCAACAACCCGTTCTGCGAACGGCTTTCAGAAAACCTGTTGAGCTAGGGACAGATCCCGGGTTCAAATCCCGGTCGGGGCTTGCTATTCTTCGTATTTCCAGATCAGAACCGCTATTAAACCAAAGGCTAAGGCTGAGAGGAGCGGTAAATGTCTCGGTCTAAGTGTGAACCCGATGAAGAACTGGTATTTCATGGTGCACGGCAGGTAGAAACCACAGGCTCTGGTCGGATCGATAACTATGGAAATGTAGTGATAGAAGCTTGTAAAAGCACCTATAATTGCCAGCGGTACGATGCTGAATCTTATCTCACGTGCTTTGGAGAAAATCGCTGCGCCGAGGATTACAGGTAAAGGATACATCAAAACTCTCTGGAACCAGCAGAGCCCGCAGACATCCCATCCCAGGACATTGGAGGTGTAGAGGCTTCCGGCAGTGGCTGAAAGAGCTGTTACAAACGCAATCTCTCTGCTCCATTCCCTGAAAAACTTTTTAGCTTCTTCCAGCATTTTTCACACCTTTAATTCGGGTTGAAGGTTACCGTTTCTCTTGCCATTACGGTTTCGCCGTTAACAGCGTATTCCTGATGATTATTAGTGTTCAGAGTTACTTTGATAGTGTGTTCCCCAGGCTTCAACCGAGGTAAATGATACCATTCATTGTAGCTCCGAGAAATCTTGACATCATCGACAAAAACATGTGCGTGTCCCTCACCCATTACAAAATCACTGCTGACATTTTCAGGTGCGAACTCGAAGTTTTCCGTCTGGATACGAAGATTGTAATGGCCTTTCATCATCGAGTCTTCCTCAACTTCTAAAGATACGGAGGGCGCTTCATCTGCAGGAACATTTCTCTGATCATGTGTATGCATTCCCGTCATAGAAAGGTCGAGTGGATACTCGGTTAAAGCATTTTGCTGGGCCTGGTTTTTCAAAAAATCAGTCTGGCTGACCGCCAAACCTCCTAAAACAACTCCGATAAGACCGGCTACAAGAACCTTTGAAACAACATCTTTTTCCATAAAACATAACTTCCCGGCTCCGGTATAAAACATATCGGCCTGAAAGTTGAAGGGAAAAGAAAAAATTTGGTTAAACAGCTGCCTGGTTAGAACCGGAACCCTCCGATTCGTCAAGTATATCCGGCGTCCACGGCCCGTTCTGAGATTCCACCAATCGATCTATTTCATTTTCTTCCGAGTACTCCTCCTGCCCGGCTTCCGTTCCTCCAATCGATGGGGTTGTAGAGACCGATCTCTCAGTCATCACTCCGGCGGTATCCGCTTTTATGTCTCTTTCCTGGTCTGCGCTGAGATCGATATCGTTCGCTTCCTGTAAAATATGATCTGTTGGTGAGGATGCTGCTTTTATAGACTCGTAGCTTACATCGAATGCATCCAGCGCTCCTTCGTACATCCCTTCTTTCAGGAGAGCGTAACCTACAGTTCCTGCTCCCAGACCTGCAGCGAGAGCCTTGGTTCTACTGCTTGGGTTTAGAACTTTGTTTGCTAGAGCTGAAAGACCTGCTCCCGACAGGAAGTGCATCGCTGTATCAACATTTCCTACAGCATATTCTTCCCAGTTCTCTGCTGCCGGCCCTGTCTCAGGATCGTAGAAAACAGGCTCCACCATATCCTTGGCCTGACTTACATACTCTACTCCTTCAGGGATATGTCCGTTGTACACCGCTAGCGCTCCAGCGCTACCTACAGCTGCAGCGCCACTTGCAGCCATTAAACCTTTGTATGAGCTTTCCTGTTCTGTTTCTGTCATAGACTTACTTTTGATCTAAATCTTAAATTTGTAACCTGGATTCTATACAGGCCAGGCTACTCTTCGTCTTCTTTCTCAAAAAGCCCTTTTTTCTCAGCTTTCTCCGAATAACCTTTGAGTACATCACTGCGGGCTATTTTGACTTTTTCCGCGCTCTTTATCCAGAAAGTTGCTTCCATCTCGGTTTTTCCTTCGGACATCTTCCGGTACCTGATTTCAGGTTCTGGCTTGTTGAGAACGGATTCGTTTTCGTCAATCGATTCAAGAATAAGTTCTGAGGCCTGTTCGGCTTTATCAGATTCGATTAAAGTCTCTATAGAGACTTTTGTGACGTTACCTCTCGTGTAGTTTTTAACGACGTTGGTAGTGAGAAGATTGTTCGGGACGACCTGTTCAGCGTTGTTTTTACCGTTCAAAGTTGTTGTTCGGAGACTGATATCTTTGATTATCCCCTCATTTTCTCCAACCTTAATGTAGTCGCCTTTAACAAAAGGATTATCGACGTGAATAAATACTCCGGCAACCACTGAGGCGACCTGATCACGCATCCCGAAACCTATGGCAACTGTTGCTGCTGCGGCCAGCGTTCCAAGTATGGTTAGAAGGTTTCCAAAGTTGGCCGCCTGCAAACTGATCAAAAGTGCAAGGAAAAGCCCTATAAGTGCGGAGATGTTCTCTATCGAGTGGAGAGCTTTCTTGCTTGAACCTCTACGAGACATAACCCTGACAACGATAGGCATCAGAACCGCACGTGTAAGCAAAACCCCTGCCACCAGAGTTATCATAAACCTGAGAAGCTGGAAGTACACCTGGTTGCTGTAGAGGACGTTTTCTATCATTTTTCTAGCTTACCTTCTTCGCTACTTCGTTTCTTGTTACAATCTTCAGACTTGATGAATTAGCTGTACCCGACTTCTTCATACCCAGGACAAACTCCGCTTCAGCTTTTTCAGCTACTTCTATCGCTTCTTCATCTATCTCTCCATCCAGCGCTACAGCTCTACAATCCTCGTCCTCCACCTGTTCTATCCTGTCTGAAGGAAACCTCTCGGTTATCTCAAGATCGTCATCCAGGAGGAATACTGCTCTGGTTCCTACAAGCTCGTCCAGAACTTCGGAAAATCTTTCCTTTTCTTTGTCATCCAGTTCAGTTTCCTCACCTTCTCCAGCATACTTTACCGGTTCCTTATCCCTCAAAGCTCTGTAGATCTGCTCTTTACCGAGTTCCTCAACTTCCTTATCCTCAGGGGCGCGAGCCACATATTCGAGATCTGTAGTATCTTTCAGCTCCTTGAGGATTAGATCTCCTCCTCTATCGCCGTCCAGAAATGCTGTAAGTGTTTTCTCCTGTGAAATCTCGGCCGCGTTTTCCGGAACTGAAGTACCTCCGAGCGCGACTGCGTTCTTTATACCGTTTTTCAGAAGGTTGAGCAGATCTGCTTTCCCTTCGACAAAGATAACTTCCTCAGAGTTTTCAACTGACGGCCCTGCCTTAAATCCGCGGTAACCGGTTATCTCAGAGGTTCTGACCTCTTCCCTAACCTCCTTGGTTATGGCGTTTTTCTCCGGTTTCTCATCCTGCATATCCTCAAGAAGCTGTTTAGCTCGCTTAACTATGTAATCTCTCTTCGTGTTCCTTCTATCGTCGATCTCCTTGACCCTGATATCTGCTCCTGTCGGCCCAACTCTTTCAATTGTCTCAAGAGAAGCTGCAAGGAGCGCTGTCTCGGTCGAGTCAAGCGAGGTAGGGATTTCTATGTCGGCATTTGAGCTTCCACCTTCTTCCTCTACCCGTACATCTATTCTGCCGACTCTACCTTTCTCCTGTAATTCCCTTAAGTCTAGTTCGTCGCCGAGAAGTCCTTCGGTCTGGCCGAAAATCGCTCCTACAACATCCGGTTTCTCAACCATCCCTGAGGAGTCTAGCTCTGCTCTTATAACGTATTTAGTTGAGCTCTGCGATATTTTCCCCATCTAGATCTCCTCCAGTTTTTCCTCAAAATCTTTTCTTTTCATATCGATCTTCAGCTTTTTTCTTCTGGACTTGTGTCCGGATATTATTCCTGCTTCTCCCCTGTTACTTTCTCCAGCTTTCTGACAAGCTCGGAGTTTGCTTTTCCGTTTTCCGCAGGGTTTTCCAGATAGATTTTCGGTATCGAGCCTTTCTCTGCCTTGAACTCGGCTGAGTCCGGCTCAACTTTGACGTATATCTCCATTTGGTTGTTTAGTATATGGCTGCTCTGTAACACAGACGTTCATCCGGTAGTCCCAATCGTCGCGCCTGCTGACCGAGAGCAGCCATAAAAAAGATAATTTTTTCGTGTCTTCAAGAATTAATTTACTGCGAAGCTTTTTCTAGGTAACGATTAAATTCGGTTGGTTTTTCTCAACCGGATATTGCGTGTTAACTGAGCGTAACCAGTTACTGGAAGAAGATGCCTTCCTCTGGGACAGGTTTGAACTCTGCCTGCCGTGTCTTTGTCTGTGTTGGCTCCTCGCCGTGGTATTTTCTCAAGTACTGGAAGTACTCAGTTGTTTTCTCGCGGGCATACTCTCCGTCATAATCTACCATGTGATGTCCCATGTACATCATGAAAGCCCATTTGAAGAACCGGTTCAGAGGATGAGCCAGAATTCTCGGTAGTTTCCGGACGCCTTTGGGCATGTCGTACTTCAGCTTGGTTGCTACAAAATACTCTACAAATGCGAAATCGTTCTCTCCTGAGGGAGGTGTCTTCGTGCTTATAGTTGACTCTATCCTGAGCTTCCCTCTTCCGCTGGGCAAGTCTCCTTTCTTATGAATCGTGGATTTGAAAGACCGGGAGTCGACGTTCTCCTCGTAGTATATTTCATCCGGTCTTCCCATGTCCATGTTCTGCTTGAAGATGTAGACATGATCCTTGTAGATTCTCGGCACTTTCGGGCTCTCGTACCAGTCCACCCTGTTCTGGATTTCGTGCCAGCTCCCATCAAAAAGATCGAAATGATGCCATATCTCATCTATATGCCCGAAATGATGCTCCATATCCTCAGTGTAGTAATCCTTATCATCACTGTCTGTTCCCGGGAAATGGAACCAGGGCAGGATCTTCTTTTTGAAAAATCCAGGGTCTTTGTCATCACTCATTTCTTATTCACTCCCAAGGCGGACTGTAATGGGATGAACCCGATCTGTGAACGGTTTTTTCGACTCCAAACTTCTCACGCATAAGGTTGTGCAGATGGACTGTTATCTCTTCCGCCTCTTCTTCGTATCTGTGTATTTCTTTCGAGTAAAACTTGTTGTACCAGATACCAACCAAGATTTCGTAGAACTTGGATTTCTGGAAAGTTGAGCGGTGCTCGGATCTCAGCCCTGTTTTCTTAGTCCAGTTCTCTCTAGGGCTCTGGGAGAAACCGTGTGGAAGCCAGCTGATCGGATCTCCACCAGGATAGACCGTGATAACTTTCGAATCGATCTTCACACGTGCTTTAAGAATATTATCAGGACGGTCAATAGTGTAGAAGTCCTTCGGCCGTTTCGCTTTGAAGGATATATCGAACATCAGAACTGTGTGAGGGCTTTTCTCCTTGAACGCCTTCATCCTGATACGATCCTTCGGTTTCTCGACGGAGAACTCCATACGGCCTCCTTCCTCAATACGATCCATGTCGAACTCGTCAACAAGAAGATCCTTTAGATCACGATAGATTCGAGCCGGGTCTTCTTTAACGAAAAAGTGATCTTGCTTTCCGATGACGTACTCGTCGAACTTTACCATCCTAATGCGCCTCCAGGTTCTCTCTTACCCGGTGAAGTAGTTCCTCGGTTTTGTGCTCAACCGCATGCTCCCATTCATGTCTTACCTCTCCGTACAGAAACTTTTCGTAGAGGGCGCGGTATGCATAGTACCAGAGGTTGCCTTTCCAGCCTGAGACAGGGTACTCGGTTACCAGCTTCCCTTTGATCTGGATATCAAGCTCACCGGAATCCTTGTTGATAACGATAAATATTTCCAGTACTTCCGCAGTATGTTTGTCAAATTCCTCTTCCGTCACAATTTTAGATCTTACATTTCCTTCATCGACATCTGTATAGTATTTCTCCTCTGTTACATGGTCGAAGGACATTCTTCTCTCCAGGAGATCTCTTATCTCGGGATAGGCTCTCTCAGGATGATCAACGGCTATGGTCTGCCGTTTTCTTTCAACCTCTTCCTGGATTTTCATATCGCTCATATACAGTTATATGGTAGAAGGTGGGATAAAAAAGAGAAGGTACTAAATGAGTGTTTTTACGAGACGTCTAGCGATTCCCTGCATTCCTCGCAGAGAAGATCTCCTGCCATAGGTCTGAGATCCTCGGAGTAGTTACCGCATTCCTCACATACCCCTTCCTGAGATTCTTCCCTAGGTGCTGCCGGTGCTTCAAGCTCTCTTTCCTCACCGATGATTTCAGCGAAGCCAGGCCATGCACGGATGATATCGCTCTGTGTCAGGATACCTACAAGCATATCATTCCTGACAACCGGTACTCGGGAGATATTGTTTCTGACCATCGCCATAGCTACATCGTCAAGGAGCTCTGTCTCCTCCGCAACGATAAGGTCTGTGCTCATCACGTCCTCGACCTTGGTTCCGGATGGCTCCAGTCCTTCAGCTACGACCTGGTAGGCTATGTCACGGCATACAATTACTCCTACAGCTTCTCCGTTCTCGACAACTACTAAACCTCTTATTCCTTCTTCCTCGAGAAGCTTCGCTGCCTCCACAACTGTTTTATCCTTTTCAATGGCTATTACGCCGTCTGTCATTACCTCTTTAACCTGTACCTCTTCTTTCATAATAAGAAAACAAACAAGTTCCAACACTCTTAATCTTTGTGCTAACCTGTGAACTGCTTCAAACCGCTCTGCCGGTTATCCTTACCGAAGAGGCTCTGAAGCGTCTTGTTGAGGATCAAAATCTGCTGGCGGACGTACGGTGAGATCTCATACTTTTCGATTATATCCTTGCTCGGCTGCATATACTTCTTGATCGTTCCCTCAGAAATCGTGAGTAAAACCTTGCCATCACACTCCGGACACTCCGCGGTTGCCTTCCCGGAAGGAGCGATCGTCTGATTGGTTAAAGGAACACGTCTGAACTTGGTGTTACAGTCAACACACCGCATCTTCTGGCTTGAGAACGACCTCAGATTGCCCTTGATATCTGGTATAAAGTGTTTGTTGAGAAGGAGTTCCGCTACCTGATTCTCGTTCACAGCCTTAAGCTTCTCACCAAGACCTAACTGAGCCGAGGTTTTCTCACTCATCTCATCCAAAGTTACATACTCACTCTGGGTCGGCCCGTTCTCTATAGTCGCTGTTTCATGAGTGTAGCCGTGCTCATACGGGTTATCGGAGTGAACAATATCCTCACCTATCTCAATCTCCGTATCAAGATCCCACGGCTTTTTGTACTCTGTTGTCTCCTCGTAGAAGCTCAGAGGATACTCATTAACTGTTTCAATCGCCCACGCCTCATCATCCACCTCATCAGGATTTAAAACCGTTGAAAGAATCAGTGGAGCATCCATAGTCCTTGCGCCCGTCATATCAGGGAGGAAATCCCTTGAAAAGTTCAGTAACCCGTCCATAAGCAGTAGGATAGCGTCCTCGTCTCCATCCGCGTTTCTTCTTTTTCCTGCATGCCAGTAAGGGTGAGCATAGATTCCTTTGGCCTCTGTAAATCCTATTATCCGTCCCACTGTTCCTCCTGAGGTGTGTGGTGCTAATCCGATTACAAGAGAGCCTACCAGGTCTTCCTTGGACTCTGCATTGTAGTATGGTTCTAGTCCATAGAAATCTTCCAATAAGTCATCTATGAATTTGGCGACCCGGACAAAATAGTCGGAGGCCGGCATGCTTTTGTCGCCGTCAGGAATAACTATATCCTGCGGTTTAAGCGCTAATACCTGTTCTTTCTCTTCAAGCGGTTCTCCGTTAACATCCTGTGTGTAGCCCAACTCACGGAGCCTTTCAACTGATACACTGATCTCAGACGGTTTGAAATGTGTCATCGGGATGTCTGATGCGTCATACCTTACTGTTCCGTCTTTGTTGACGTATAAATCATGTTTTGATCTGAGAAGTCCTTTTTCGATAGGTTCAACGTGTTTGTGCTTCCCGCTCATCCCTCTAACTGATTTCAGTAGTTCGGGAAGATGTCTCATATCCAGGTTGTCCATTGCGTTGTCGATTATCTCTCTGGTATCTATTTCTGCCCATTTATGCCGGTCTATCCTGTTATTTCCGCAGTTATCACATTCATCTTTCTTCTCCGAGTACTCTCTGTCGCATTCTTTGCAGAACCAGACCTCTTCAGCTGGTGCGTTACAGTCTATACAGTACGAGAAGTAGGTATAGTCTCCGCATTCTGTGCATTTGTTGTGGAGAATCCCTGTCTTGACTGTTCCCCGGTCATCGTGGAGTTTGTTGTTGTAGGCTGCGGTCAGGTTTCTCATTCTACCGCCTTCCTCTTTTCCGCACGGGAAGAGGAGCTGTGGATCGCCTTTAATCGTTCTTTTCTCTGCTTTCTCTGGTCGCCCCATTCTCGAGCCAAGGTAATGCGGTGCCTGGTCTCTGACCTCGATTCCTGAAATATTTTCGATGAACTCAGGGATTTCATCGGAAGACTCGATTTCTGGGTCTTCATCACCGCTCAGCAGCCTATTTAGGACTTTGAGATCGTTTTCCGGTACTTTGATCTCTCCATCTTCCTTTTTGTGCTGGAGCAGTATGTCTTCAAGTGCTTTCTTTGTCTTATCTCCTGATAGTTGGCCGGCCTGTACTGATTTGAGCAGTGCCTTGAATCTTTCAGGAGTGGTTTCATCCCAGTGGTACGTCCATTTCGGGTGAAGGGGTATACCAAGTTTTTCAGAAATTTTAAACGCTTCTTCAGGACTTGGAGTTCTCTCGGAAAAGTCTCGGCCAAGCTTCACTCCCTGTTCTTCCAGTTGTTTCTCCAGTTCTTTCTCCCACCACTCTTCCACATAAGGTGAGGGAAGTAGTTTTTTGCCGTTCTCAACAAACTCTCCGTACGTAACAAGCATATCACCTAGGAACAAGATCTCCTCCACCTGTCTCTCGATTTCCTTTGCTTTCTCCCTAGTCTCTACTTTAACCACATCGCCGTTCTTCAAACGAACTACAGGTGGATGGATGGTGTCACAAGGAGTTCCAACCGTTGCCTTACCAGGGTATTCGATCTTCAGCTGTGTTCCTACAGCGATGAATCTCTCTGTGATCTCCATTGTCGCAGGATGGAATGAAACCGCTGCCAGTCCATTGGTTCTGGAGTGTCCGTACCTGAGTCTGAACCCTCCTTTCTTACCTGGGTGGCCGAAAATCGGTCTTCCAGCCGTTAAAGAACCCAAATACTTGCCGGAAGCTGTGTACTTGGCATCTTCTTCGTCTTCCTCCGAATCATCACCGGAGGAGTGAATACTTTTCTGGAGCTCCAAGTAGTCTTCAACCCAGTCCCAGTGCTCCAGTCCAAAGTCAGAACCCCATTTCTCGATTCTCTTCTCGATCTTCGGAGCTTTGAGAGGCAAACCGTCAAGATAAACCAGGCACATACCTCCTCTAATCCTGTTAGTATCTATTCTTTCTAGATCCTTGTAGTTAGACACATCCAGCTGTTCGGTCGGAGAACCAGTTACCTCAACAGGCACGTTCTCCGCAATCATTTCTGTTTCTTCCCGAGTCGGATTATATTGTTTTGCGGTAACACGGTTGTAGTAGTCCTCTACCTCCGCTGCATATCTTTTAACAACTGTTTCGGAAGGCTTGAAAGGATCAAGATCAACACCGATCCTCACGTAGTCAGCGAGTAAAACACTCATAGCGCTCGCGGTTCCTCCCGCCGATCTAATAGGACCTGAGTAATATACTGCAAGGTACTCGGTTCCATCGTCGTTCTCTCTTATCCTTACATCGCCAATACCTTCTAACGGGGCTGTTGTAATACCTCCTGTCATGTAAGATACTCCAACCCTTACTCCTGCATCACAGGCCCTCTCTTTTTCATCAAACTCATGGAACTCTCCCTCTGCGATCTCTCTGGCTATCGAGAAAGCTACTCTTTCATCGTTCTTTCCGTACTCGTCTTCCAGCTCTCTGATTCTATCCGCAACACCAGAATCCTCCAACTCCGGGAACTGCGCTGCAATAACCAAGCTGGAAGCCTTCTCCGGCAGGTCTGTTGCAACCGGGATATCGGTCTTCTGCTCAGGATCTTTAGACTGTGAACGGGCTTCTTTAGCTATATCGTATGCTTTATCCGTTGCTTCCTCAATTCTTTCAAAATATTCTTTGGTATCCATCTATGATATCACCTAGAAGAATTTTTTGACTCTGGTGTTCCGGGTTTTGTAGTCAACCAGTGTTACTTTACCTGGGTCTGGTTCATGACCCATCCGTTTCTGGAAGTCGGTCTGCTCCTGGAAGCTTGACGAGTTGATGACGTTCACTCCTTTGTAACTTTCGTTGCTGTGAGAGTGGAAGTGTCCGGACACAAAGACATCCGGTTCCTCGGTAATTGCCAGATGGTCTTCTCCCTCCGGTGAAAGCTGGTTGGAGCCATAAGTTGGCGCCAGATGTCTTCTCTTCAGTAAGTCGATCATAACGTGGTGTGGTTCATCGTATGCTTTCTCCCTCAGATCCTGTATCTGATCAACATGGTCATCAAAACTGTAGCCGTGATAAACCAAGTTCCTTATCCCTTTGCTTCTGATTGCGTGAAGCCTTACCATCTGCGGGTTCTGAATCAGATGTAAGTTGTTGTAGTCAACGATATCTGGGAATGCTTTTTCAGGCAGTCTCGGCTGTGGCTCCGCTAACCGGGTTATATCGTGGTTCCCTGGGCCGGCAATGATCTGGATGTGCTCAGGGACTTTCTCCACCCAGTCCTGGAAAAGATCATACTGTTTGTAGATATCGGTAACTTCCAGCTCATCCTTCTGCCCAGGGTAAGAGCCGACACCTTCAACTATATCCCCTCCTATAACCACGTAGCCGACTTTTTTAGCGTCCTTGGATTTCAGCCATTCGGCGAACTCCATAAACTTGTCATGCCGGGTATCTTTTGAACCAAGATGGAGATCGGAAATATAAGCCGCTTCAACATCCTCAGAAGTAGTTTCAACGCCATCCGGGATCGGCAGATCAGGTCTAACAACGCTGTTAGCATAGATAATATCGCCACCCATACTCCCTATTACTCCAATCGCTTCATCAGGCACAATTCTCTCGCCATCTCTCTCATCCACTAAAGCTTTGAAAGTTCCTGTCTTATCTTCAAGTTCAACTATCCATTTCCCTGAGTTGGTAGAATACTTGTTCTTTACAAAGCCGATTGCTGTTGCTTCCTCTCCCTCGTTTCTCCTCTCCAAACGGTTGAGGGTTGTTGCTGCCTGAAGCTCTTTTCTCCTCATAAGAAGCTTCTTCATCTTGTCGTATCTATCGTTGTAGTACTGCAGAAACTCAGGGACGTCTTTTTCATCCCTAGAAATTTCTTTCTCATCCATTATCTCGACTTTGGTATCCATCTCTGTTCTATCTCGGTTGTCCAGTATTTCAATATCTTGAGAATTAGCTTTAGAACTGTTCGCGTCATCTGTAGAAATCTGTTTTTCCGACCCCCTGCTTTCGGCTGGAGTCGGCTGTTCTACACCTGTTTTTTCCGTTTCTGAAGTAGTTTGCTCTGTTTCGTTTTCTCCAGTTGAAGCTTTCTCCTTCTGGACAACTTTCTGGCTGGAACCGTTCGGCTGTGCGCTGTGAGAGGAATCATTAGCTTCATGAGAAGAACCGTTCGGAGTTTTTTTGGATGGTCCGTTCGGGTTCTCTCCGCCCGACATTCTTTTTTTCCGGAGCTGAGAAAGCATTGTCTCGGAAATGTACATAGGTGTGGTATCAAGATCTCTGATGGCTTCGATATCTTCTTCAGTGATATCTTCGGCAGCTTCTTTGCCGACTATGCATCCTTCTTTCGTCAGTTTCTTTACAGCGTGCTTGTTCATTCAACCTCCCCGTTTCCCCTTCTTATATGTAGAATTTTTCTTCAACTAACTCTCTAATCTGGCTTCTAATATTATCGGATAAGTCAACA
>JBLGBS010000005.1:0-40187 GCA_047617985.1 Candidatus Nanohaloarchaea archaeon
TAGGGACAGACTTTTTTGCACTCTTTCTTGACTTCTTCCGCGGTTAATGATCTTCCTCTGAGCTCTGCTATTTTCTTTTTCGCGAGATCTGTCAGTTCGTGTGAATCGGTGAAAGTGTTGTCGTGCCGGGGGCAGTCAGGGCCTTCCGCTCCTCTAACCCCTGTTTCTCCCTCGCACAGATGTGATTTCCCGATTAAGTCTACGGAGTGAACTTCTTCATCATGTCTCTTATTCATCTCTCTAACGGTTTCTATCGCGATCTGGTGCTGGGAGTGTCTCGGTGTTACAAAGAATACTTTCTTGTCGTTCTCTTTAGCGTACTCTATCGCCGGGGTGATTGAAGCTGCGCTTTTTCCAAGTCCTGTAGGGGCATGTGCCACTAAATTTCCTCCTGATTCAACTGCTTCATCTACTTCCTGCATCAGTTCGTCCTGTTTCTCTCTAATTTCTGGGAACGGAAAGAGATCCATAAATTACTGGTCGACTGGAACTCATTTAAGGCTAGTCAAAACCGATTAAAAAGTAGTTGAGGGAAATAAACATTATGAGCTTCAAAACAATCGATGCAGTTGAAGAAGCATTTGAGGACACGAAAGAGCTTCTTTTCCCGTTTGATCTTGGAACCTGGGCGAAGCTTGCGTTTATCGCAGTTCTTGCAGGAGGTGCCGGAGGTATTAACTTCCCTGGACTTCCATCGGGCGGATCCGATTACAGCGCTGATCCGGGTACAGGTTCCGGTGATGTAGGGGATCTGCAGGGTACGGCCGATCAGGATTTCTCGAACATGGCTACAGGGGCTTTCACCTCGGCTTCTACAAGCATGGCTATAGCAGGTATTGTAGTGAGTCTTTTTGCGGTAGTGCTATTTTTCATGTACATCAGCAGCGTATTCGAATTTATTTACTACCAGTCGCTGATTGAGAGGGATGTAAAGATCGTCAGCAACTTCAAAGATAATACTGGGAACGGTTTCCGACTGTTTTCATTTAGGCTTGTCTGGATCGCTGTAATGATTTTGCTTGCCGGAGGAGCGTTCCTTCTAGTTCTCGCCGAGCCTCTGGCTATACTGCCAATTATACTCATGATGCTTCCTCTGGTGATCCTTGTCACAGTTGTCAGCCTGTTTGTAAACACATTCGTGGTACTCAGAATGCTTGAAACCGGGGGAGGGTTTATAGATTCTGCCAGATCTGTATACGGCGATCTTCGATCTGAATGGAAGGAATTCGCGGTCTTCGTAGTGATGAATCTGGTTCTCGGAATCGGTGTCAGTATAGCGGTCGGAACGGGTGCAATGGCTCTTCTTATAGCACTGGCAATTCCGTTTGGAATAATAGGAATCCTTCTATACTGGGTAAGCTGGATGCTGGTTATCCCAGTAGTAGCTATAGCCGGCACACTGTTCCTGCTAGGAGTCCTTATCGGGCTTATAGCGCCAACGACAACTTTCATGTACTATTACTCGATCGAGGTTTACCATAAGCTCATCTCCTGAATTACAAGAAAAGAAGGGAAAAAGGGAGGGGAGGGAAGTATAAAGTAATGTTAAGGTAATTCGCTTTCCAGCTCGAAATCTTGGTATTTGAGAAGTAATAGTCTAACTGCTTCGTGGAATGCATCTGTCTTGTCCTTGAAAACTCCTTCTTCCACCATTCGATCTAACTCTTCATTCAGGTGATCCGACAGTCTTACAGAGACAGTTGCCATCCGGTTTCTGTGTTACATTTGTCCTTTATATTTATAAATAAATCGGTTATTTGTATTATAGATTTCTGGAAAACAGGATTATTGTAATGCGATCGTATTATTTGTTCGATTTCCGTATCCGGATATAAAGTTTTGACCCGATTTTACTTTATGGAACTAGAATACGAAAGTGAGGAACAGAACGGTTTTGAAGAACTTTTCAATGCTATCGGCGCAGATTCTAAAACTGAGGTAGCAGAAGCTGAAATATTTATCTACAGAGAAGTTGAAAATATTTTGACAGAAACCTCCGCCAGTGTGAACCATCCTGAAAAAATGACAGATATTGGTGAGACAGTAGCCTCCGACTACGCAGAATTTACCGATTACTTGGATAATGAAGATGAGCTTACTGGAGGATTCTATGAAATGGGAGTGAGAGAAAGACTCGAACATGTCAGGAAAAATTCTGCTCTTCTAGATTATTTTGACTAGAAATCCTGTAGTGAGAACTGTCTTCCGCCAAGTAGTTTGCTCCGGTTCTTTATACGGTTATAAAGAAATCTGAACTCGGAGCTTATCTTCCATTTTATCTGTTCAAAGTTTTCCAGTACTTCCGGCTGATTTTCCTGTCCACTGTTGTCGAATGCGTTTCTAACCGTTTCCCTTATTATCCAGACTCCTAGAGGCGCCCAGTACTCTGGAGTTACCTCTCTCAGGATCAGGACTTTCGCCTGTCTCTTTCTTTCAGCCAGATGTTCTAGTACGCCGAGTCTGCCTGCGTAAAATGCACCGGATGTCTCATCTGCGTACTCTGTCCGTCCTCCGTACCCTTCATGGTTCTGTGCGATATAGGTATTCTTTGCTGCGTTCCAGACAGAACCCGGCCTTTTCAGCTCCATCAGTTCGTACTCCCAGTTGCCGGGTATCAGGAAGATGTGGAAATGGTTGCCGTTGTACGAGTTAGCGTGGTACTCGATCTGGCCGATCTGCTGATAGTTTTTAACCCGTGAACGGATCTGTTTCGATATCATATCGTCTGAAGCTGTTATACTCCACCGGGTAGGTACCAGTTTACGGTTTTCCTCCTCTCCAAGCATTCCGGTGCTGAGAGACTGCTGTATCTTGTAGTTGTCGACACCTTTCTGGCTCAGCTCCTTCACAGCTGTCTCCGCTTTCGCGTCAGTGTCGTAGTAGAGATCCTCCAGTTTCTTCTCGACCGTCGGGTTTTCTGTTAGTAGAAAGTCTTCTACATCGCCAGAGGCGGAAACCGGTTTCGCCCGACCACCTGAAATACTTGAGCCAGGTCTATCAGATAGAGATACCTCTATATCTACAGGCTTTCGAGCCATTGCCACTTCCCGTGTGTTTGTCAGAAAGTTGTCGGCTTCCTCTACCTTGATCTTCTTTTTTGAGTTTACCAGCGAAGTTCTGAGAGAAGCTACTTTTTCCACATTGTATCCTTTCTGGTACCAGTTCTTCGGTGAGTCAAGCAGTGATGAATCTCCCAGGTGCTGTGGTGAAAGGACTCCGGTATTGACCTTGGGATAGGAGTGGCTTCCAATAAAAACTGAGGGAGAGGATCCTTTGAACTGTTTCTTCCGCTCCATAGAAGGCATTACCTCCCGGAGCTTTCTCTTAACCTGTTCCTCCGATATACCTTTCGCGAGTTTGCCGTATCCCATAATAACGGTTTTGAAGTAAAAGATATGTAATTCAGGTATTTTGAGAAAAAATTATTTTAAACAGCAAAAGATATTTATGGCATGAGCGTGCCTTCCCTCACAGCCGGAACTTTAGCTGCTTATGGCGTAGTTGCGATCTTTGTTATAACTACAATATTTTTCGTTCTGAACAAGTTAGGTATCGTTAGAAATGACGAGGATGATCCCGGTTCGTCCCGTCAAGAACTTGCTGATGATTAAGGTTGTGGCCTTTAACTTTTCACCTTTCAATTGGTAAAATTGATAAATTTGGACAGGTTACATCTATATGATGATCTCGAACAAGCTTGAAAGACTAAAACCTTTGGTAGGCGTCATAAGTTTTGTAGGGGTTTCAACTGCTCTAATATCATTTTTCGGTAGTTTTACGGAGCCTATGGAGATCGGGAAGATATTCATGAGTATGTTTTTCCTGACCTTCGGAGGCTTCAAAGCCTACAACCTGGAAGGTTTCAAAGAGGCTTTCAAGAGCTATGATATACTGGCTGAGAAAAGCGATGTTTACGCAACGGTTTATCCGTTTCTTGAACTGGGGCTTGGTGTACTCTATCTTTCACTGATTTTCCGCTCTTCGTTCCTGCTGGAGGTTTTCACCCACAGCTCCGCCATGATAATAATGGCTGTAGGAGGTATAGGAGTGCTTAATGCGATCAGAGAAGGTAGAGATCTGCAGTGCGCGTGCCTGGGAAATGTCTTCAATGTCCCTATGACCAAAGTTACGCTGGCAGAAGACCTGGGAATGGCTTTGATGGCGGGCGTGATGCTGGCAGCTATTCTATAGAAAAACTCTCCTAACCCAGCTTCCAGTGAGGATCCTGGCTATCCTTTATCTCGACTATTTCCTCCAAAACATCTTTTTCCCCAGCAGTAAGCAGATCTTCCAGTTTCCTGAGCTGTTTGTACTCTCTACCTGTGATATCGACTATCAGGGTGTCTCCCTCTTCAAAGTCTCGTCCTATCGTGGCGTTGGAGATTGAGACTGCGACTTCATCTCCTTTTTCAGCTTTTTCAAGTGTCTCATTTTCCGCCTGCACACTCTTAACCTTCCCTATTCGGTCACCTTCCAGAGTCATTATCGAGCTACCCGCAGTTAAAACCCCGTCAACCACTTTAACCCCCATTACAGCAGGCTTTGATCTATTGAATACATGGTCAGGGATTGATCTTATTTTAGCAGGTCTTGCGATTGAGTTGAGAGCTTCCTGTTTCTGCTTCTCTTTAAGCTCCTCTTTCCAGTCTGTATAGTTCTCAAATATTTCGTAGATGACCTTGCTCTGGAATATCTTGATGCCTTTGTCGCGGGCGATTTGACGTGCCTGATCCGTTATCTGAGTGTTGAAAGCCAGTATAGCTCTTTCTTCCGGTTCTTCGTTTTCAACCTCGATAATATCTGACTTAGTTACATTTCCGACTTCTGCTTTCTGTACATTTATATCTTCGATTTCTCTCATAACTGCTTCAAGTGAGCCCAGAGAATCAGCTTTCACAACAACTCCCTGCTTCTGGGTGTCAAACTCTGCTGATTCCAGTTCTTCCTCCACTTCTTTGACAGCCTGCTCGAGATTTTCCTCAGTGGCTGTCCTGATCGGCGCCCCTGAGATAGCTCCATCCAGATCTTTTCCAGCTATCTTAATTCCGGAGGCAGGCTCGACTTTTTCCACCCTCTCGTATTTCTCATCCAGTCTGATTTCTTCCAGCGGTCTTGGACACATCAATGCTCTAATATCCGTGGTTTTAACACCATCTGCGGTACCGTATACCAGTTTGTCGGACTTGTTAATTGTACCATCATAATGGATTACATCTATTGTTGTTCCCAGTCCTTTCTCCTGCGATACTTCAAGTACTGTTCCTTTACCCATTCCCTCGTGTACTTCGAGGTTGTCGTCCAGATATTTCTGTGCCAAACCTGTTACAACCATAAGGAGTTCCGGGATGCCTTCCCCGGTTTTAGCAGAAATTGGCACTATAGCTGCTTTTTTCTGGAAGCTGTCTACACGGTCGAATCTGTCGGCTGTTATCTCTACTTCTTCGTGTAGATCGCTCATCAGTTCGTATATTTTTTCGTCGAGTGCGTTAACATTTCTCTCGTTCTGTTTCTTGATGTTTTTTGAGAACAGCTGGTGCTCCGAGTTCCAGCCGTGGAGTGTATCAATTTTGTTTAAAGCAATTACGAAAGGTGTGCCTGAATCGTTGAGAATCTTCAATGCTTCCTCTGTCTGAGGTTGAATTCCCTCGGTTACATCTATTACAAGTATTGCGATGTCGCTGATAGAGCCTCCCCGTTTTCTCAGGGATGAAAAGGCTGCGTGGCCTGGTGTATCAATGAAAAGTATTCCTGGTATTGTCAGCTCGGTATCCAGTTGTCCCAGTAGATCTCCGCAGACTTCTTCACAGGTTTCAATAGGTACTTCGGTAGCTCCGATCATCTGGGTAATACCGCCTTCCTCACCTTCTGTTATCTTTGACTCTCTTATCTTGTCAAGTAAAGTTGTCTTACCTGAATCGACATGTCCCAGCACTGATAGAATCGGTTGGCGAGGCATTGGAAATCACTAAAACAGAAAAACCCGATTTAATGTTATAAAGAAAACGGTTATCTGTGTAAGAATAGGGAAATTAAGGAAGATTAGAGGGAAGAAAGTTATTCTTCCTTTGAAGGATAGTCGTGTTTGCGGTTCTTCTCCCAGTTCTTCTCGCATTTGGAACTGCAGAAGTGAAGTTTTTCCCCGCTCTGGAGAACCTTCATCTTGCCTTCTGCTTCTCTGAGTTCATCGCCACAGTATTTACACTCCATTTACTGTTTCACCCTTCCATCTCTGTCTCTTTGATGTGGACTACATCGTCTTCTCGGATCGGCCCACGTGTGTTTCTGACAAGGATTTTTCCTTCTTCGCTGCCTTCAATTATTCTGCATCGGATCTTCCGGACTCCTCTGTGTCCCTGATCTCCGATGACTTCAACTACTTTAGCTGCTACCAACGAACTCACCTAGAGAGTTCGATCATCTTGAGTCGCACAGGGCGACTCTTAGATTGTTTTCAGGGTTTTGAGTTCTCATTATTCGGTCACTCTTCGTCTTTATCTAGCAGTTCTCTTGCTTTTAGTTTGATGTCGTCTACCTGATCTTCTGCCTGTCCGACTGAAGTGATTGCTATTGCTGCGCTCTGGACGTTGATTCCTGCTGCAAGCCCTAACTCTTCTTTGTCGGGAACGAATGTGTATGTTACGTCTTTCTCTTCTGCCATTGCTGGTAGATGCATGACGATTTCTTCAGGTGAGACATCTGAAGCGATTACAACGAGGTCAGCTTCATTTCTCTCGAGAGCCTTTGTTACCTCGTTTGTCCCTATTACGACTTTGCCTGTGTCGTCTGCTTTTTCGATTGCGTTGTAGGTTTTCTCTGCTAGTGAGTCCGATGGTTCGAATTTTTGGAATGCCATTATTTGTTAACACCTTTCACACCTTGGATCATCAAGGCTTGTAGGATAGAATACTCTGAAACTTTTTTATAGGAACTGTAGTTGAATAATAAGATCGGGAAAAGTGTGCTGTATGCTTACTGGCTTTCCGGATCGTACTCGGAGAGTTTTTCGGATTCGATGTAGTCGAGTTCTTCCTCTAGGTCTCTTATTATAAGATTGAGTTCGTGGCTCTGGCGGTCGGTCGTTACTTCCATCTGCTCCATTTCCTGAACTAACTGCTCTTTCAGAAGCTGTATAAGTTTGACTCCTGAATTTGCATCTCGGTATTCTCCCAGTATCTCAACTATCTCTTCTTTGGTTAGATCGTCCATAGGTTATCTACTCCTGCTGTTTATTCTGCTGGGAGATAATATTTTTAACGCTGGATCGATCCTGTTCAAGGCTGTGAAGAAGCTCTTTAGCCTCTTTTTCTGTCGCTCTATCCTCTTCAATACCTCTCTCCAGCTGATTTACTACATCTTCTATCTCCCGGGAAAGATATCTCATCTCCTCTATCATGTTTTTGGCGGATTCAAACTTCTGCCTCCGGATGAAAAGCGGGCCTTTATCTATCTCAGGGACATCGATATCCTTGGTCTTGGCCGGTTCCGGAATAGAATCGTTTAAACTTGAATCTCTAGATTTCTCTGTGTGTTTTGAACTAGTTTGTGTTCGAGTACTTTCGTTTTGCTCCGCCTGCTGTGGCTTTCCATCCTTGTTCTGCTGTTCTTTAGGTGAGGACTGCTGAGGAGAATCGAAAGTCTGTACTTCGGACTGGTTTGACTCCGGTGTTTGAGAGACATTTTCTGGTTCTGAAGGTGTTTCAGTTTGTTCAAGGCTCTGCTGGTTCTGATTATTTTCCTCCGTTTCAAATCTTTCTTCAAATGACTCTTCAGAAGGCTCCGGAGAGGTATTTTGTTCGGACTGCTGTCCGTTCTGATCCTGGAAAGAGCGTGTTTGATCTGAATCCTGTACGTTCTCAGGCTGAGAATTTCTCCCTGAATCAGGCTTGTCAATACCGCTGGAGAACTCCTCTTCCAGTTCGTCTATCTGGCTTTCCTGCGCCTGTGGAGGCTGCTGGCCTGGAGAGCTGTTGTTTACCATTTGCTTTATTTCCTCCATGTTTTCCTTCAGTTTATCCTTGTCATCTCCTCCTATACCGAACATAGTCCTGTTAGAGGTTTGTTTTGCCCGGGTTTAAATATTCGGGTAGCAGAGAGTTTCTAGAATTTCTGAAGTGTCATCTGAGTTTTTCTGTCCACAAGATCCGACACTCTAAGGCCTATTCTGCGTAGCTGAACATTCTCCTGCTCCAGAAACTTTCTTACAAGCCGGTTCGCATGACCGATCAGCTCATCTTTTGCTTCGGTTGTATCGATAGTTTTTGAACGGGTGTACTGGTTCAGCTCTGTATCTATACCGATCACAGTTATTTTCCTGAAAGCCTTCTTTTTCGATTTGATCCGGTCATCCAGTTTTTCCGCCAGCTGTTCAATTTCTTTCATTATGTAGCGGTGGCTTCTGGAGTTCCTCTCCATAGTCTTTATCTTCGAGATCTGTTTCTGGCTGTCGGTTTCCAGTTTTCTCGAGCCCTTACCAACTGATTTTCTCTTAAGCGAGGCTGCTTTCTCCCTCCCGACTTTCTGGGCTAGAAGAGAGTTGTTCACATCTCTCAAATCTTTCACTGTTTTTATCCCTGCTTTCCCAAGTTTTTCTTCCGTTTTCGATCCCACACCGTGTAGGTCTATGATCTCTTTACTGTCAAGAAACTTCTTTCTCTCATCATTTTCCACTTTCCTCAGCCCGTCGGGTTTGTCCTCCTCTGATGCCAGTTTCGCCAGGAATTTATTGGGTGCTATACCGATTGAAGCCGTTAATCCCAGTGATTCTATTCCTGCCTTGATCTTCTTCGCTTTCTGAATCTTGTCTCCTTCAAGTCTGAAATATGCTTCATCGATACTGGTCTGCTGGATTTTAGAGGTGAAAGAGCTTAGAATAGAAAATACTTCTTCCGATTTTCTCCTGTAATAGTCGTGGTCAGCCTCAAGAAAAACTGTTTCATCAGTTGCTTTTTCCTCCGCCTCCCTCAGCGCCATCCCCGAGTTTATCCCAAGTTCCCGTGCTTTGTAGTTGGAAGTTGAAACAGCTCCGGAGCTTTTATTCCGAGTGTAGATACATATGACAACAGGTTTCTGTTTCAGTTCAGGTTTCCGGATCTGTTCACAGCGGGCGAAGAACGCATCCATATCAATGTGGGCAATCATAGCCCCTAGATTGATAGTTTGCTTAAAAACAGAAGTCGGGAGTTAATCCGGTAGTTCCGCTAGTTGATCTTTTCTACATGTTCTTCAACATCTTCAATGTATCTTTCAACGCGTGAGTGATAGCTTTCATCCTCAAGTTCTCCATCTTCAGAGAAGACATCGTTTATATTCGATACCGGCAGGTTTGAACCTGGGAATCCTCCGATCTCCAAGACTATATCATGTAAATGCTGGAGTCCTCTAACCCCTCCAAATCCTCCTGCTGAAGTGGTTACAAAAGCGAAAGGTTTGTCATCGTATTCGGGATAGAGATGATCAATAGCGTTCTTCAGTACGCCGGGAATTGAGTGATTGTACTCCGGTGTGATTATAATTATACAGTCGGTTTCCTGAACTTTTTCGCTTAGTAGCTGTGCGTTCTCCGGCGCCTCTCCCTCATCGGCATATGTCCGGTTGTTTAGGAAAGGAATTTCTTTCTCCTTAAGATCAAAAATTTCCGGACTGTGCCCTGCTTCCTCCAGTTTGGACTCTAGAAACTCTCCGGCGTGGATGCTTTTTCTTCCATCCCGGGTAGAACCTATCAGAAGCAGGAAATCCATTTTTATTCCTCTTCTTCAGTTTCTTCAGGTTCCGGTCTGAAGTCTGAAAGATTGAGCTCGATCTTCCGACCGTTCTCCTCCTGAAGCTGTTCTGCCAGCAGGTAGTAAACCAGGCCGATAGAGTTCTCTGCCTTGTTGTTTGCCGGGATTACAAGATCAATATCTTCAAGGCTGTTACCTGAATCTGCAAGAGCTACAACAGGGATTTTTGCATCGACTGCTTCGTCAATTGCCTGTGCATCTTCTTCCGGATCAGTTACAATTACAACTTCCGGCTCCATGAAATCCTCTGACTGAGGGTTTGTAAGTGTTCCAGGCATAAACCTTCCTGCAATCTTCTTATTACCAATTTCTTCTGAGAAAGCATCTAAAGCCATTCTGGAAGCTTCTTTTCTTCCTACAACTAGGATTTCTTCAGGACTGTACTTTGAAAGGAATCTAGCTGCACTCCTGATTCTTTCATCTGTCTGGTTTAGATCAAGTACGGAAAGCTGGTTCTTTTTCACATGGAAAATGTACTCTTCCATGTCGTCATGTTTTGTCTGTGTTCCGATATGTACTCCGTGAGAAAGATATTTTTCACGGTCTACCAGTAGCTCTTCATCGTTGCTCATATCCTCAAGGTTATAAGACAAATATTAAATACCGCTTGGACTGCGACAGATACACGTATAATTGATGCCCTTATTCCAGCAATTCGATCAAAGCCTCTTTCTGTGTAATATCGCCATTCTTCAAATCTTGCTTAATATCCTCTTTCGTCCTCGGAGCTTCATAATCCGGATCCTCAACTATCTCCATAGAATCTAAATCTACCTTCTTACCTGATAAATCATCAGGTATTTCAACACCCGTAGTTATCGGTTCAGGGTATTCCTCCGAAATCTCAGTTTCAAAACTAGTTAAAATTCCCTCATCATCTTTGAGCCTCTGATTCTCTAGAGGTATATCTCCATATATCTTTCTCCTAATCCTCCCAGAATCCAAACTATAAATTATGGCTTTCATTGCTTCACAAATGCTATCCCGGAAGCGTTATTCGTAACTGAAGCTCCATATATCCCTACTTCCAAGGATGATTGAAACTTTATAGGTGAAATATATATGTTCCCTTCAAATCCATCATCACCATTTGAAACCCATACAGGGGTGTAATTTTGAGTTACACTTCCATCTACTGTAATTCTGAGTTCGTCATTATTTTCTGGGCCTGCAGTAATAGCGTATCCTCCAAGTAATGTGCCAGAACCGTTGATAGATACAATAGTTTCCTCTATATCCGAGTATCCTGAACCAACATTTCTATAGACAGTTATATCGCTCCCATCATCTGTCTCGGATGCCTGTATAAATCCTCCTGCTTCAGATCCATCTACCGTTTCTGCGTCTATGTCGCTGGTTCCTTGGCTAGATGGTTGTAGGATTGACCATGCGGAAGTAGCTGAAGAAAGGCCGATTGCTCCTGCTCCTAGGCCAGCCATTTTCAGGAATTTTCTTCTAGAAATGTTTCTTTTTTCTTCAGCAGTTTCTGTTTTTCCGGATTCTTGTTGCTCTATCTTCTGTTCAAGTTCCCTGTTTCTTTCCTTGACTTGCTGGAGTTCTTGTTTGATTTCCTGGATTTCTTCGCTGAGATCGGACATTCTATTGATTAACTTTTTTTGCTGACTTATAATTTTTCAGTAGTTCGTGTTGAGTTCTGGGTTTTCCATCTTGTCCCAGAGTCTGAGTAAACGGTTTAGTTTGGCGATTCTGATGTCTGAGATTCCGGCTTTGATTACAGGTATTTCCCATTCCAGTGCGAGATCGGAGATTGTTGAGTCGCATGTTTCTCCGGATCTATGGGAGATTACCGGTGTGTAGTCGTTTTCTTTTGCGAGTTCTACTGTTTCTCGGGCATCTGTTACTGTTCCTACCTGGTTAGGTTTCACGATTAAAGCATTGCCTGAACGGTTTTCGATGCCTTCCTGCAGCCTTTCTTTCTGCGTCACAAATAGATCGTCGCCGGTTATCATTATTTCCGGGTTTTTAGAGGCTAACTCGGCATGGTTTCTGAAGTCGTCTTCGTGGAACGGATCTTCGACATAGATTAGATCGAATTCATCGATCAGTTTCTGGACAAAGTCCAGCATCTGATCGGAGTCGAATTTCTGTCTCATCGACGGTAAATTGTATTTTTCTGTTTCCTCGCTGTAGAACTCTGATGCTGCGATATCCAGTCCGATCCTGGCGTCGTGTTTGTCTGCGACTTTTTTCAGCGCTTTCAGAGTATCTTCGTCGTCCATAGAGGTGACTAGTGCGCCTTCATCGTTCATTCCCATTACTTTCTGTGGGTATCTCTCCTTCAGTTCCTGGTAGATCGCGGTATTAGTCTTGATTGCTTCCGGGAATGTTTCTGCGTTGATCGGGAGTACAAGAAATTCCTGGATTGTTGTGTTTCCGCCGTGTTCGCCTCCTCCGATTACATTGCTTAGGGGTAGCGGGAATTTTTTCGATCTCTGGAAGCCATCCGCGTTTTTGAACGCAAAACTGGCTGCGACCGCTGTAGAGCCAAGTCGGGAGAATTTGTCTGTGTCGTCCAGTTCTCTGAGTTTCTGGTCGAACTCTTGCTGTGTAAGATTTTTTCCTTCCAGCTTCTGAAGCATTTCCTGTGTGGCGTCTAGATGCTCTGGTACGAACGCCTTTGCCTCGTGTTTTCCGGTTGATGCTCCTGAAGGTGCTTTACCAAAGTTTGAGTTTATCTCGGCTTCTACAGTTGGTTTGGTTCGTGAGTCAATTATTTCCCTGAGTTTCAGAGACTTTATTTCCATGGATTAGAATTATCTTTCTGGTTTAAAATCAGCTAGGTAAGAAAAATAGATTGGTTGAAATGTGGGGAGTTTAATTCGCTTTGACAGTTATTGGGAGTTTCTCTGCTTCCATTTCTCTTCTTGCTACTTCAAGAGGCTTCTCTCCTTCGTCTGTATCTACGAATGCTGGTGCTCCCTGCGCTAGCTGGAGGCTTCTTGCTCCCAGAATTCTTGCTTTCTCGTACCGTGTGTAACTCATTTCTTAATCACCTATCCTATGTAGCCAAGATCCTGCTGACCCTGCTGTTTTTCCTGATCCTGGCCCTGTTTCCCTTTAAGATTCTGAAGTTTTTTAAGGACTTCCTGTGACTCCTTTACCTTTTCGTCAAGATCTGTGTAGTCGATATCAAGGTCGAGTATTTTCTCGATCGACTGCAGAACTGCTTCAGTAGCTTTTGGATCGCTAAGCAGGAATCCAGGTGTTTCCCCTAGAAGGCAGATCCCTGGGTACTCCTTTTCATGGCCAAGCCCTAGAATAAGTCCGGAGGCTCCAACTATCTGTCCCACATCGTGGTCGAAGTCTATTCCGTGTTCCGAATACTCTTCTTTAACTTTCTCAGTTGTGACAGCGCCGAATACGTTTGGTTCTTCCACAACGTCTCCGGTTCCGTATCCGCCGATTGTTATGATTTCTGAGGCGTTTACTTCTTCAACTAGCTCCATAATTTTTTCTGCGACCTCGTAGTGACCCTGAGGTGATGAAGCCTGAGCGTTTCCCTCGATAAAGACCATGTCTCGGGCTTCTTCTCTTTTCAACTGGTATATATCGTTTTTCAGAAGATCTACGGTCTTGTTGTCCTTTACAATCGTGTACGGCGGGAAGTGGTGAGAGTAAAGCTCTCCAACCTTGTTTGCGTCGAGATGATCCACCAGGTATGCTACTGTTGTTTTTCCTATGTGACCTATTCCTGCGAGTCCTTCGATAAATACCGGGTTTTCTGCATCTAGTTCTTTTTCCATGTCAAGTCTAACTGTCATTATTTTTGTTCACCGTTGTCTTCCATCTGCTTTTTTGTTTTCCGCCTGTATTCTCCGTAACGATCCGGGTAGGAGAATTTTGGAGGTCTTACAGGTTCTGTATCGGTACAGTGTTCCTGCCTCAATGTGTAAGAATTACATTCTGGACATTTTTTAATCATGGGAGCTTCACGCCTTTGAAAACTCGAACTCGCCGTCCAGCTCTTCAGCGTTTTCCCTAAACTTGTTTACGGCTTCATCCATTCTTTCTTTGGCGAGCTCCTGGTTTCTTCCCCAGGCTGTGATCGCATATTTAGGTGCGGAGACATATTTCACATCGACTGCTTCTACGTTCTCAAACGTGTCCTTTATCCTGTCTACTCCGTCTCCCTGGTGGAATCTGAGTTCGATCTCTCCTTCAAGTTTTGCCTGTCTAAGGTTAATGTTTTCCTTGGCTACGTCCTTGATGGTCTCAACTGTTTCCTCATCGAACATTTCAAGTAGCTCTTCTTCCTTTCCTACCGCGATCTCAAAGCCGTGGAAAGCCGAGCCGAACTCCTTCTGAAGTTTGAACCCTACTTCTTCCCAGGCTTTATCCTTGGACATATCCAGTTCGTCTGCCAGTTCTTCGACAAAGCTATCCGCTTTCTTCTCTTTGTTCCAGCGGGACATCGCGTTTCTTTTCTGATTCTCGTTAACCCTTTTCAGCGAAAGACTGACCGTGTCGTCATCGTTTTCAATTACCTGTGCAACAGTCTTCTCTCCCTCTGAAATCTCCTTTCCGACATCCTGCACCCAGGAACGGGATACCTCAGAAATGTGGATAAGCCCTGATACATCCTCGTACTCGTCTAGATCTGCATAAGCCGAGTTTTTGTCCACATCAGTTATAGTTATGACCACGAAGTCTCCTACTTCAGGTCTGTCTTTGTACCATCTCATAAACGGAAACTAGAAAGTGAGCTTTAAAAGATGAATTCTGCCTAAGCTTTGGAAACCTTATTGAAAAGGAAATTTAGAAGGGTATTTACTCTGCTGTGAGTTCTTCTGCGATCTCTCCGTTGACCTCAGCTCTTCCGCCTGTAGGGGTGGCGATTACCTCACTGCATACAAGGCATTCTACCTTGGTTGAAGCGTGGGAGAAGATTTTCTGCTCGTTTCCGCATTCACCGCATTTTACTCTGTAAAAATCTCTTGCCATTATTATCTACCTTTCAATTTCAAGCTTTGAAGTCCTGATCGGGTTTTGTCTCTTGTAGCTCTTGCCACATTCCTTGCAGTTGAACTCCAGATCCTTTTTCTCGGATGTCGGATTCTTCTGCCCTCTACTTCTGATTGCAGGGTTCTCATAAGGGAATGATCCGTATCCTTTGTCAACCTTTCTCTGCCTCTTTCTGTGCTTCTTTTTCCAAGGACTTGCTGTCTGATTGGTTGGTTCTTTGAGTGTCTGCTCTGTGTGTTCGTCACAGTTCGGACAGTATCTCCTCTGCTCTTTTGGAATCTTGACCATATCTATCACTCGTGCGGTTAAACTTTAAAAGGACTTCCTAACCCTGTTCGGAAACGATCCTTGTGCCGTTAAATTCTGAAGATTTCAGGTTTTCTGGTGTGCCGAGGACTACTCTGGTTTCAATATTTGATCTCTCGATTATATCCAGCGCAGTTGAGTCGATTAAATCATGTTTGCCAGCAGAGTTATTTCCATCTGTAAGCCTCTTCAGCTCTGAAATGCTGACACTCTCCATTTTCTCGGCACCCTCAATCTCCGGATCTTTATCATAAACTCCATCTACGCTGGTGGCGATAACCAGATCTGCTTCCAAAACCTCTGCGACAGTTGCTGCGACCGCATCAGTAGAGTAACCCGGAACCAATCCTCCCATGACAACATCCTGGTCGCTCTCTGCAGCTTTCCTCAACTCATCTACTGTTTCCGGGATTTCAGGGTATGAATCTAGCGCTACCGATAGTGTCTGAGCGTTCAGTCTAGTTGCTTTTATACCTATTAAATCCAGTTCTGCCTGGTTGCCGATTTCTTCCGCGGCAAGTATATTTTCCTTCAGTTTTCCGGCACCTGTGACAATTACTGACTGTTCTTCAGAACCAAACGCTTGCCAATACTGCTCAAGTTTATCCAGATTTTCCGTGAAAACCGATCCGCCGAGAGCGTATACTTTTTCAACCATTCAGTTCTCCACCTTCTCTGCGCTGCCCCGGTTTACAAGTATATCTGCGTTTTCCTCCGGTAGTTCTGTTTCTTCACCTTCTTCGAAAGGCCCGTATGATTCGAGATCAGTCCCCATAAACTCTGGAACATTTGACACTATCTTGACTTTTTCGTATCCCTCTCCTGATTCCTCCCCGGTTTCCTCCTCGACTTCCGGTTCTTCCTCTATCTCTGGTTCAGGCTCCGGAACCTGGACGTTTTCAGCTTCGTCCTCTATAACATCTTCAATACTGTCCGAATAAGTGTTGAATCTTTTCTTTATGTCGCGGAAGAACTCCTGCTCTCTGGGAAGAAGATTTAGCTTACTGCTTTTGACATCAGACTTGACCGATATTTTGGCGTTTTTTACAATTTTATCCTGCCTCAAGCCTATTATCTTGTCAAGAACCCTTCTGGCGTTTTTGTACTCTCTATCGTCTACTCCTTCCTTCCTGTCCAGGTATCTGGAAGCTCTCAACAGAAAGTTATCGTCGAGCTCGGAAAGATTGTCCTGTCTCTTCTCTTTTTTCTGTATTTTTCTGAGATCGCTGAATGTTAGTGCTTCGTCTTCCATCCGGTTTCAGTTTGAGGTTTGAGTCAAAACTTTTTATCATAGTGGTCAGAGCTTTTTGACCTTGTCATCTTCCTGGCATTTCTGTACATGTTTCTTGTAGTAGCTCTCCATCTCATATTTTTTACCGCAGTAAGGGCATTCCATTTTTTCATCTTCCTCTTCTTCGTCCTCTTCACTTCCCGAGTCTCTCTTTTTAGCCTGGCGGAAAGCATAGCTCACCGGGTTCGGCACCTGCTCCTCTATGTGATCGCCTTCGTAGACCTGCATATCTTTGTAGTAGCCGTTGGAGTCGTAGTTTGGCGGAGGTACTTCCTCACCTCTCTGCTCATGCCACCTCAGCTGGGCTTTAACATATGTGTCAGAGAGAGCTTCTTCGTTCCTTTCATTCCATTCCCATATCTTGGCCTCTATCTGCTCCCAGGAGTAACCGACTGTCCGCAGAAAATTAATCAGTATAAACAGTCCCCGTTTTCTGCCGTCCTCTAACCCTTCCAGAATGTTGTTGATTGTGGGGGGGAAGTATTTCTCTGGGATCGCGTCATCAGGTCTTTCAAAGTCTCGATCTGCCCGCTCTCTTTTCTCCTGCTCTCTTTCCTCTCTTCTCTGCTCTATGAAATCCATTACCTGAACCGCGAGATTAGTCGCTTCCCCGGTCTCGTACTCATGAAGAAAACGGGTTTCGAAACCAATGTTATCCATTCTGGCATCTTCCTTTTTGAAATCCTCTATTTCCTCGATCTCGATTGGCTTGGAGACCAGCCAGCTTCCGTCATGCAGAGAGTAAGGCATCCGGAAAAGATGTCGGGAGCCCCAGTCGTTCTCAATATCCGATACCTGGTAAGGATCTAAACCATTATCCGTCTCCATCTCATCTCTGTAGTTGTACTCATCCACCAGCTCGATCATTTCCTGTTCAATATTTTCCCGGATATAGTTCACAATACCGCGCGGAAGCTCAGGATAGTGCTCAGAAATATGGTCTCCGCCTATAGTCTCTGGAAACGCCTCGCCTCTAACCCCGATGTGGAATCCTCTGTTACCCGAAAACTTGATACTGACATTCTCTATACCGTGCTCCTTTAACTCCTGTATAACTTTTCTCGCAGTTTCTTTGGACAATTCGAAAGAGTAGTCACAGTCAATATCTATTACCAGATCCCAGCCCTCTCTAAGCTTGTCGGCGTCATTTACTTTGTCGATTAGAAGCGGATTCCTCCATTTCTCCACAGAAGAGTGAAACGCGACCGCGCCATTATCCACTAACTGTTTGAAATCGCCGGGAAAGTTTATCGCGTCCGGTCTCTTGCCGTAACCGTTGGGGTAGGTTGGAGCTATTTCACGGTACTGAGAAACCTCGACCATCCGCTGGACTACCTCCTCCTGCTCGTAGTACTGTCTTATCTTCCAGTCCTGCGGTTTCTCCCCCTCACTCCCCATAAGTTAATCTGCGGGAGGAAAATCTAAAAGTCTAAGTCAGCTTCAAGATAGTTCCGGATAAATTCTGCTGTGCTTTCATTCAGATCTAGTTGGTCTAGCGCCTCTCCAGGTTTTATCCAGATATATTCAGTGGCTTCTCTCTGATCGAGTTCAACCTCCTTGTTTTCAGCTCTGGCCAGAAAGTTCAGGAATATGAAATGTGTATCTCTCTTGAAATCATCAGGTTTTCCGCCGTCTTTAGCCCGAAGAAACTCTATTTTATCTAACTCAAGTCCGGTTTCCTCCTTCACTTCCCTCCTCAAATTTTCCTCCATAGACTCTCCTTTCTCGATCTTTCCGCCCGGAACCAGCCATTTGTCCTGCCATTTCGGGCTTTTCATAAGAAATATTTCATCTTTCTCGTTGAGAATCAGTGCACCGGTAGCAGGAACAGCGTACTCAGTCATAGAAATTCTTTGAGTTTGAACTCTTTAGTCTTCTTCGAAATCTAGGGCTACTGAGTTGATACAGTATCTTTTGCCGGTTGGCTCCGGACCATCATCGAATACATGGCCGAGATGGGATTCACAGTTCGAACATACAACTTCTGTTCTCTCCATTCCATGTCTATCGTCCTCTCTGAACTCGACTGATCCCTCTATAGCATCGTAAAACGAGGGCCAGCCTGAGCCGGATCCGAATTTGGTTCCAGAATCAAATATTTTCTGGCCACAGGCTTTACAGCAGTAATTACCGTCCTCTTTATGATCTAGGTATTTGCCTGTACCTTTAGGCTCTGTACCTCTGTTCCTCAGAACTTCGTACTCCTTTTCCGAAAGGTGTTCAAATTCGGATTCTTTCATATTTAATTATGGATCACTGATCTAGATAAGTTCTCTGGTCAATCTTACAGAAGCTTTTCTACTTCCTGCTCTGCTTCTTCTAAATATTCTGTATCCATTTCGCTCATCTGAAATCTGTAATTACTGTTTCGTACTTCTTCATCCCAGAGCTCTAGAATTCCAATATTGGCTAACGCCACGCTAGCCTTTCCAAAGAATGCTCTAGCTCTATTCGGATTTTCCAGCTCCGAATATAGATCTTCTGCATTCGGCTGTGGCTTTTCTGTCTGCTTTAAGGCGCTGAAGACTTCATCGTAGCACTCCCTAACTGCATCCTGGTAAGGAGAGTTAAGCTCCCGGTATCTTTCTTCAAAATCTCTTTCCAAAAGTTTTTCTTTCCAGTCTTCAGTTTTCATAAATATTAATTGTGTTCAAGAAGGTCATCAATATTGGATGATTTCTCCTCTTTTGGTGTTCCAAGTCCAAGGGATTCAGAGAATTCTTCAAGACCGGTGTATTTCCCTTCTTCATCTGTTTCAAGTAAATGTGTGCCTAGAGCTGATCCGGAGCTTGGAGGGTCATATATCTCCATAAAAGCAGTGTAGGCTGAGGAAAATCCTCGTTTATCATTTGTTTCCATCTCTGATCTGAGATGTCTCATTTTAGCCCAGTCTCTATCAGTTTTCTGGATCGATCGGTATATATCTTCCCAATTTCTTGAAAGAGCTTCTCTTTGATACTTGTCTAGGTTTTGAAATCCTCTACTCCATTCTTCTTCCATTGTGCTTGTTTAACCTTTCATTAACCTTGTCTTTCGTGGTTTTCAAGAGCTTCTTCAACTTCTTCAAGTACCGAGTTATAACTGAAATCTTCTTCAGTAGTCCAGACCATTTCTCCGTTATTTATCTCGCTTTCCACATAATCTAGCTTTTTAAGTGATCTGGCAACTGCCACATACTCCTGTTTCTCGTATGGGTCTTCTGATGTTGCTTCAGAGTTTTTACTGAGGTAGAGAATTACATCATCTCTTTTGTCGTCGGTAAGCACATCATGTGCCTGACTACTCAGCGACCTTGTTGACATTCCTAATCCTCTTCGATTCTTGGTGCGAGTACGAAGCTTAGTCTTGCTTTTTCAGGTACTTCGAAGTTGAGTCTCATTGGGAAGTCGTTGCCGAGTCTCAGCTGAAGTGTTTCGCTGAGTTTTTTCGCTCCGGTGATGGAGTTCAGGTAGTCAAGTGAGAACATTGATTTGCACTGTGAGCCATCAATTTCCATCAGTCCTTCGCTTCCTTCCTGAATGTTAAATTTGACGTTGCTCTGGTCTCCTTCTGCCTCGATTGTCAGCGAGTCTCCGTCTGAAGAAATTGTGACCGAGTCGCCGACAACCATAGCATCTTTGATTGCGCTTTCAAGCACGGAGGTCTCAAGTTCGGCTGTTACATCGAAGTCAAGCTGGTCTGTGCTTGGAATGTCATCCTCTGAAAGGTTGAGGATCGGCAGTGAGAAGTCTCTTGTGGATGAGTCCTCCATTGTGATGTAGAACTTGGATTCGTCCTCCTTTACCTCGAATGTTAGTGTGTCACCGGAGTTTGCTCTTCTTAGAATTGAGTAAAAGTTTTCCAGGTTTAGCCCGACCTTTGTCTCTTCATCAAGTTCATAGGATTCGAATACATCTTCCTCTATCTTGAAGTCAACAAGCGCGACCATCGCTGGGTCTGCTGCGATTAGATGGATTCCATCCTCTTTCAGCTGGAACAGTCCTTCTGAAATCAGGTCTGAAATGGTTTTCATCGAATCCTGTACAAGTCCTACGTCCTCTAGTTCTGCTTTAAACACTCATCTCACCGTTATTATTCAGAGGTGTTAACAATTTTTTTAACTCTGTTGTAGGTTTCCATATCCACATCTTCAAGGCTGTGGACTATCTCTGCCTGTATTTCAAAGCTGTCAGGTGTTGGAAGTACTCGTCCGAGAACCCGGATTTTGTCGTTTTCTTCGATACCCTCGATATCGTCTTCCTGCATAAATATCTCCACTGATCCGGTACTATCGTCCACAGTGACTGATTCTTCCTCAACCGAGATCACTGTCCCGACGACCCTACATCTGATATCCCGCTGTGGGTCAATGTCCTCGATATTTTTGGGCTTTGCAGGCGCTCTTCTCTGCTGTTGTTGGTCTGGCATACTGGAAATATTTGGATTAAATGTTTTAACTATTCCGCGCATCTGAAGTAGAAAAAGCCGTATAATCCCGGGTTTCAAATACCGTTCTCTACAATCATTTAACATGGATCTACTGGGGAAGAAAGGAGAGGAAGCGGTCGACGAACTGACCGAAGTAGAGGATCGGGTTAAGACTCTTGAATCACATCTGAATGCCGTTGATTCTGCTCTACAGGATTTTGTGGACAACTATCAATCTGTTTTAACCGACGAGATGAGCTACCAGGAAGAGGAGCTGGATAGGCTTAGAGAGATAGTCAGGAAGGAGAAGTTTGAAGAGGACGAGGTAGACACTGTTAAGAAACGGCTTGGAAGACTGGAGACGAAGATTTCAAGCCTGAAAAAAGGAAAAGAAGACAATCTGGAAAGAATACTCTACACGGTAAAGGATATACGCAGAAATATTAAGGACTCAAAAGAGGATATAACCGAACTGGAGAAACGTATAGACGATCTTGAAAGCGAATTTTACATGTACAGAAACAACAAGGAGTATGACTTCGAGAAAAAGCTTGATGAGAGAGATTACCAGAAAGACAGAAAGGAAATGAAGCAGGAAATCGCCAGGTTAAGGACTTCTATAAGAGCACTGGCGGATGAAATAGATGAAGAAGAGAAAATTGAACTGGAATGAATTCAGTTGCCCAGCTTAGTCATACTCTTTGTGAACGTTCCCGCATTCTGTACATTCATAGAATCTTGTTGGAGGTTCGTCGGAGCTTCTGGTCTGCTCCATCCACCACTCATGCTCTTTCTCGTCCTGTTTATCATCTGAACAGTTAGGACATTCTTTCATTGTGGTTGGTCTTGTGGTTTCCTGGTCGTCCTCCGAGGAAACGTTCAGTCGATCCATCGGATCTTCTTCTTTTTCTTCAGTAACCTTCATTTCGTCGGCTTCTACGTCTTCCTGGAACTCTCCGCAGTTCCTGCATTTCATTTTTGATTCGCCGTTTGCTTTCTCTGAGACAAGCATTCCTCCGCATTCATCACAGAACTTCATTGTTGACCTGAATTACTTACTGAAGCTTTAAATAGGGTGACCCCTTTCTATACCCTCTTGCAGGAAGGAGTGTTATCAATGACAAGTGGTCTGTCACCTGAGAAACCTGTAAGATCCATCGCCAGAATCTTCACCAGACCAACCCTTGGAACTGAGAACAGGGCTTTTCCATGAATCTGATCCGGCGTAATATTTTTCTCGAACTCGTGCTGACCTCTAGTGTTGTCGCCTTTGGTCTCTACATGATCATCTGTTTTCAGTATCACTCTGTGGATTATCGGAATATTTACCTGAGGACTTTCAGCGTCGTAAACTATTACATCACCCTCGTTAATATCCTCAAACCTCTCGCCCTCAACAATTATAACATCACCAACATTGTATTCCGGATACATCGAGCAGGATACAACCGTTACCACCGGTTTGTCAGTGTCCAGTATAACACCTGTCGTCTGAATTATTCCGAACGCCAGTATTAGAGCTACAGCGAAAAAGTAGAATTCATTAAATACTCTTGAATCCTTCACGCTCTGCCACTTATCCCGGAGATCCATATTGATTTATTCGATAACGCTTCTTTTATAACGGTTTCAATCCCTGCCCTGGAAAGCATTACCTATTAAATCCGCAGCTCTGACAGCTTCCGGTATATTTCCCTGAACCGTCGCTTTCTCCACAAAACACTTTGCTTCATCCAAATCACATCCTGCAAACTGGATGAATAAGCCCTCATATTTGTGAACTTCAGGCAGATTATCGACAACTCCCGAATCAAGTCCTGCTGACTCCATACCGCTCCGCACAGCCTGTTTGTCCGGACTGTTATTCGTAACGGCTACAACAGGTTTCCCGGTGTACCTGGAAATACTCCTGATATCGGCTACATTGAACCCGTTGAAGCTGATACCGTCCAGAAAAATAACGGCTATATCTTGGTTGAAAAGTCTGTAAAGCTGTAGAATATCTTCAGTGGATTCCCCACCGTCTGGTTTCTGATCTATTGCCTCTACCTGCTCCATGAACTCTGTTCCACGGTAGGAAACACCGATCAGCTTCTCAGCTTCGCGTGGGCCATCATCGATTCCCAGAAACCTGAGACCTTCCTTCATATCAGTTAATACTGTTCTGAAGAGGATTAAAGCTGATCCTCAATTTCGTCAAACCACTCCTTCGCAGTCTCAATCGCGTCTTCAATTACCTGCTCAGGGTTGTCTGCTTCAACTACAAGGTTTGATTCTCCTCCGAGCGGGTGTCCTGTGTCGTAAGCTGCTTCTCCGCCGTTTTCCCATACTGCTTTCCTGATCAGGTTTGCAACTGTGTGGTTCTGGTTGACATTTATTACAAGTCTTCCATCTTTTTCGACTGTATCAAGTTCCATAATGTTATACCTCGAGGCTAATCTTTTTTACTGGTTATGAGAACTCCGACCTCAATCTCCTGAGATTCCTCGGTGTGGAATCCGTAAGTTGCGGGAAGCGAAATCTGGTAATCCTCCCAGGCCTGGAGCTCATGACCGGAGTTCGCGACAAAATCTTTTATAGCTTCCTTCCGACCGCCGTATATAACCGAATAAACGTTCTCACCGGCTGAAACAGCTTTTTCCAGGAATTTCATTCCCTCCTCAGAGTGAACGGAGAAAGGAGGGTTCATTAAAACAGTTTCATACTCGCCCTGGATTTCGGAAATATCACTTTCTACAAACTCAATGAAATCTGACACATCGGCACTTTCAGCGTTCTGCTCCGCAATCCTTAGTGCCTCCTCATCCTTTTCCACAGCAGTAACATCCGCACCGAGGAGAGCAGCTCCTACAGCGAAAATACCTGTGCCTGTTCCCAGATCCAGAACCTTCTTTCCGTCGATGTCACCCTGCATATAAGCGCTGTGAAGAATATCAGCTGCAAGTTCAGGCGGTGTCATGTACTGCTCCAGCGAAATCTTTGGATCCTGAAACCCTTCTAACCTGGAGAGCTCCATCGCGATTTTCGCTTTCATTCTCCAAACCTTATGTCAACTACTGCAGCGTCATCGCTTTTCTTGAGAGCATCGATATCCTCCCTGTTTTCTTCCTGTCTAAGCTCGTCCAGAGCCTTCTCAACACCCTTTTCCTTCAGAAACTCCATAACCCCAGGCTCATCGATACCGAAGAGACGTTTCATCCTCACAGTTCCACCATCAGTGCTCATAACAACTCTTTCAACTTCTTCCCGACTGTAAGACTCTTTCTTACCAAGTTTCTCAACGACTAAAGGGTTAAAGCTCATGTTTGGATAGGTACCAGGAAGGTTATGGGCGGATCTATGTCTGCTGACTATATTTTTTACTTCCTCCGATTCTCTACCGTATTTCTCGATGTAATCATCTCTAAGCTGATCGAACTTCCCGTGGATATCATTAGAGTGCAGTTCAAGATCCTGACGTCTTTTGATATAAGTCTCGACGTCCCCTACATGAATTAATTCAACTTTTTCTTCATCCCATCTGACCATCGATCCAACAGCGGCAGGAACTGTTTCCGCTCTCTGGAGCGTTGTATCTCCACCTGATAAGTATTCTCGGGCATTCTTCTCCGCTTCATCTTCAAATCTGTCCCAGACCCGACCTATCACCGATTTCAGGACTTTTTCCAGATCAGTATCCGGATTCTCCTCTAGAACCTTCTGTACTTCTTCTCCAAAAAATTCTACGTACCTCTGCCCGCCGGTAAGTTCTTCGGTTGCTCCAAAATCACCTTCAGTTCCACTGGTTCCATCAAGCACCAAAACTGCTTTAAAACCGCTTTCTGGGCCTATCCACAGATAGTCCTCATTCTCTCCAGGCGAACCTGCCTCTGCTACATACCGGATTTCAGGATTTTTGGGCATGCTAAATGATTATCTTGAAGCTATTTCAAGCTTTACAGTAGAAAGGTTTTTCACCCCGAGGGCAGGGATTTAAGACTTGCGGTTTATCTAACAAGGCATGCCCGACGAAAATAATTTTATCGACCCGGAAGAACTTGAAGAACTCTCTAAAGAAGAACTGGTTGAAAGGATAGCTGAACTCCAGGAAGAGGTTAGAAAGGAGAAAGCAGTGTTCTTCGAACCTCAGAGAGAAATTATTCTTTCCAGCCCTGAGCAGGAAACACTGAATGAAATATCTGAAATCGCTCACATGGATACTTCGAGCGGACAGCACTACAAGTTCAAGGTCAAGCAGATGGATATCTGGAACTCCGATCTCTCCCTCGAGGAGATGAAGGAGAAATATACAAGAATTCTAGGAAGCTACCCGAACTTCCTGAACTGGCTTGAAAGAACCTACGAGAGACAGGAAATCTTCTCAATCGAGCACAAAGGAACATACCATACTTTAGAGGCAACCGATGAAGAACGGATGGAGTGGGCCAGAAGCATTGATGATGTAAGGGAAAACCTGTCCGTCGACCTGACAGACAAGAAATCAAGAATTGCAATGGGAGCTAAATCCCGGGCAAAGATCAAAGAAGTACTACTGAAGAAAGGATACCCTGTCGAAGACAACTCCAAGTTCAGGGAGGTCGACAAAAGCATAGGATGTGACCTGAAAGGGATCGATCTAAGAGACTACCAGAAAGAGTACGTTGAAAGAGCGTACGACAAAAAAGCAGCCGTTCTCGCGAACCCTGCCGGTTCCGGGAAAACAGTTACCTCGATCGGTTTAATGGCGAAAGTTGACGCACCAACACTTATCCTGGTTCCTCAAAGATCGCTTGTCGGTCAGTGGAAGAGAGAGCTTCTTGACAAAACAACGCTGACAGAGGATCAGATCGGAGAGTATCACGGCGACGAAAAGCAAATGGGAGATGTAACTTTAGCGACATATCATATGGCCGGAGAGAAAACCTCGCTGTTCCGGAAGGAATGGGGACTAATTATTTTCGACGAAGTGCATCACATACCTTCCAAGCTTTTCAGGAAAACCGCTTCCCTCCAGTCAACCCGGAGAATCGGGCTTTCCGCTTCACCAGTAAGAGAAGACTCCAAGGAAAGAGAAATATTTGCTTTAATCGGCCAGGAGATAGGAGGAGACTGGGCACGGTTCTTCAACCAGGAATATGTCCTCAAACCGGATGTCGAAATACAGCTGGTCGAGTGGGAGAGCGACTTCTACCGAAACAAATACAACCAGGCCTCCGGCTTCAAGAAATCGATTATCGCCTCCAAGAACCCGGCAAAAATTCCGGAGATAGAATCACTTCTCGAAAAACATGATGGAGATAAAACCATAATTTTCTGTGACTGGATCGAACAGGGAGAAAAACTGGCAGACGAATTCGATCTTCCTTTCATTTCCGGAGAGACAGACTTTGATGAAAGAGAGGAGTACTTCGAGAAGTTCAGAAACGACGAGATCAAGACAATCATAGTCTCAAGAATCGGCGACGAAGGACTAGACCTTCCGGATGCAGAAGTCGGAATCATCGCCTCAGGCCAGGGAGGAAGCCGAAGACAGGCAACTCAGAGAGCTGGAAGAGTTATGAGGCCTTTCGGCGATGCACAGGTCTACATCGTTGCTACAAAAGGAAGCAACGAGGAGGACTTTGTGAAAAGACAGGTAGAACACCTGAAGGAGAAAGGAGTACCTGTAACAGTGGAAGAGTAGGTGGTCTTGATCGCAAGCTCTGGTCAATCAGAATATGGTTTCTATATAGATCTGGAAGATGTAGAAGTTACCTACTCAGTTGAGATAACACCGGAGTCTGGCAGAGCGAGGTCAGGTCGTAGAAGAGATGATCTATGGCACGAATTTAACCATTACCGGGAAGTAAAGATTAACGAACTTCATCCCCAACTTTCTAACAGTATTCTAGACAGTACCGGTATTTACCCCTACTCGAAGAGGTCAGAGGTTGAGACAAATTTTCTCTCGAAAAACGGATTAGACGCCCTTAGAGTAGCAGACTCAACCAAAGCTCATTACTACTTTCTGGAAGAACCTGACGAGATTTCACCGGATTACCTGAACGACTAAGATATATTCCAAAAACCAAAACGAACTTGAAATTAAGGAACTCAAGTTAAAGAGTGGTAAAAAGATGAGTGAAATAGAGGTCTACTACTTTGAAGATGACGAGTTCAGAAATCCGTCGAACCTCAAAGATGTTCTGGAAGGAGTTGGAGAGAAATCAGATCTTAAGACCTCTATGAGATACGAGATCCGTACATTTGCTGAGGAAATAAACCAGGGCTGGAAAGAAAGCGAAGTTCTGGATGAAGAAAGCTACATTTTAGACGGAAACAGAACTGCGGAATATCTGGAGACTGAAAAGGGGATCTTTGTAGCCTCGGAGTCAAATATTCTTTTTGAAGAAACACACAGTTTAGAGTCCAGAAGCAGGAAATCTGTAGTCAATGGGGAATAGATGCGGAAAAAATAGATCTGCCTCATATTAAAAAATTGGACGGAAAACCTTCTAACATGACATTAATCAAAGCGGAGAATCTTGACAAGAAGTTCAAGATCTATCAGAGAGGAGATGGGATAACCGGATACCTGAAATCATTCATCTCTCGTGAATACGAGGAAGTCCACGCTGTCAGAGATCTTAACTTGGAAATCGAGAAAGGTGAGATGATCGGCTATATCGGAGCGAACGGTGCCGGAAAGTCGACAACGGTTAAAATGCTGACAGGTATACTTGAGCCTTCAAGCGGTTTAATAGAGGTTGACGGCAGGAACCCGCATAAAGAGCGAAAGAAGAACGCAATGAATATTGGAGTGGTGTTCGGCCAGAAAACCCAGTTATGGTGGGATCTACCGGTTAAAGAATCTTTCAAGCTTCTGAAGGAGATTTACGAGGTTTCAGATGAGGATTACGAGGACAGGATTGACGAGTTTGACGAAGTTCTACAGCTCTCCGACTTCTGGGATCAGCCGGTCAGAAAGCTTTCGCTGGGCCAGAAAATGAGATGCGAGCTCGCAGCAGCGTTTCTCCACCACCCGAAAATAGTCTACCTTGACGAGCCAACGATCGGCCTGGATGTCGCGGTGAAGGAGAGAATCAGGGATTTTATACGGAAGATGAACGAGGAGAAAGATATTACCGTTATGCTGACAACACATGATATCGGAGATATAGAGGATCTGTGTAATAGAATAGTGGTGCTGGATGAGGGAAAGAAGATCTACGATGGGGAACTTGACACTCTTGTGAACCGGTTCACCTCGAGACGGATGATACTGGATGTCCGCAATGGAGAAGAGTTTGAGCTGGAAATGGAAGGCGTTCAGGAGGTAGAGAAGCAGGAGGCACATATAGAGATAGTTTTTGATCGGGAGAAAATTTCGGCCTCCGATCTCATGAGAGAAGTTCTCAACAGATATGAAGTACTTGATTTCCAGATAAGAGAGCCTGATATCGAGACGGTTGTGAAGAAAATCTACAATGAAGGACTGGAGGAGGAATAGGCTTTGAATCCCCGAAAGTATCTGGAGTTCACTCTCACAGGTTTCAGAACCTCGCTCGCATACCGGCTGAACTCTGTTGCATCGCTCGCTAACTCAGTAATTTTTCTGGTTCTTATGTACGCTCTCTGGAGTGCAATCGCAGCCTCTGGCAGACTTGAAGGAGGTTTGAACCAGGTTCTAACTTATATTGTTCTTGGACAGGTAATCTCAAGCTCTGTATTCATGAACGTGGAAAAGCTTCTCAGCGGAAAGATAAGAGAAGGAACAATAGTAAACGAGCTGAAAAGACCGATCTCTCTAAGAGCGCAGATATACTTCCAGATGCTGGGAATTATGCTGTTCAACCTGATTTTTGTAGGACTACCGATGCTTCTGATAGGTTTTACTTTCCTGGATCTAAGCTTTCCTGGGCTCTTCCAGACGCTGGTGTTCGGGTTGAGCGTTTTACTGGCGTACAATGTGGTTTATGGGCTTTCATACGCAACCTCCATGATAATTTTCTGGACTAAGGTTGGCTGGAGTATAAGAATGATGCGTACAACAGTACAGAGCCTTTTCTCCGGAGTCTATTTCCCGCTTTACCTTCTTCCGCCTGGTTTGGAAACAGCGTTTAATTTCCTCCCTTTCCAGTCGATGGTCGACGCACCGATATCAATTTTCATGGGAAGAACGACAGGACTGGAAATCCTGTCAGTGCTCGGAAAACAGGTGGTCTGGATTGTGTTACTGTTAATTTTAGGGGAGTTGATGTGGCTAAAAGCTAAACAGAAAATCACGGTTCAGGGAGGATAAAAAATGGAATTAGCGAAACACCTCAGAATTTACTGGATGTACTTCAGACAGTACTGGAAGTCACGGCTGGTTTACAGAACTGATTTCATTCTTGGATTCACCGCCCAGGCAATCAGTTTGACGACCTCTCTGGCATTTCTGACACTGATATTTACACAGGTGGAGAATATTAACGGCTGGACTTTCAACCAGATGCTTTTCCTCGCAGGTCTCGGCGGATTTATCATGAATCTTCACCATGTCTTCCTGTTCAACATATACCGGCTGGGCGAGACCTTTATCGTGAAGGGAAAAATGGATCGTCTGCTTGTAAGACCGTTAAACCCGCTTTTCCAGATCTACGCTGATGATGTCTCTGACAACAATATTTCCAAACTGATAGTCAACGCAGCACTAATCGTTTATGCAGTCTCTCAGATGACACTCCGATTCGGACTTATAGATTTCGTTTATGGCTTTCTGGCTGTAGCAAGCGGTGTAATGGTGTTTGCCGGAATCTATCTCCTGTTCGCAACTACCGCTTTCTGGACAGGTAAAAGCCGTTCCGCGATGTGGCTGGTTTTCCAGCTCTCCGACTTCAGAAAGTATCCATACGGGATCTATCAGGTACCGGTTCAGGTGCTCCTAATCACTCTTGTTCCTCTAGCCTTCGCATCTTTCTTCCCCGCAACCTTCTTCCTTGGAAAAGAGGGATGGCAGATCTGGCAGATCATATCGCTGATAGCCGGCCCGATCTTCTACCTCTTGGCTTACAGCTTCTGGCGTTTCGGGCTCTCGAAGTACTCCAGTACCGGTAGCTAATATATTTTAAGCACATAAATTAAGAAAGTGGATCCTGAAGAAACAGACCGCGTGTTTCTTACTGAAGAAGAGGAACGAGCTGAAACCGCTCTGGAAAGATATCTTGAGAAAAGAAATGGGGAAAGCCGTGAGGCTGACAGCTACCGGTATTTTGTTCTGGAGGATAATGATGAAATGTTGGTATTGGAAGATGTCAGGAACGGAGATGAACTGGTCTACAATATTGGTTTATACAGGGATGAAATGAAAATAGAAAGAAATGTGGGTGGTGAAAAAGCCGAAGAACTGCTCACTGATTACTGAAAGTTTTCTTCGTATAGTTCCTGACTTCTCTCGATTGCTTCGTGTGCTTCTTCTTTTCCGCCCCAGCCTTCGATCTCGACTTCTTTCTTCGGTTCTAGGTTCTTGTAGGTTGCGAAAAACTCGGCGATCTCCTTCTTTCTATGTTTGTTGACATCGTCAAGATCTTCTACATTGTTCCATCTTGGATCTTCTGTTGGAACTGCGATGATGTTGTCATCCTGTTCCCCATCATCGTCCATGTACAGGATTCCTACCGGTCTTACCTCGATCACACATCCTGGGAATGTGGAGTGTGTGGTTAGAACCAGAATATCCATTGGATCTCCATCTTCGTAGTATGCCTGAGGGATGAACCCGTAGTCTCCAGGATAGTTGATTGATGCGTAGAGAACTCTGTCAAGCACAACTGATTCTTTGTCCTTGTCGTACTCGTACTTGTTCTGTGTTCCTGTAGGGTTTTCAATTACAGCGTAGATTTCCTCGGGAGCGTTCGGCCCGGTCTCGTAGTCATGCCACTTGTTTACCATAAAAGCTGGTTAGATGGAAAGTTTAAACAACTTTGCTGACAAACAAGGATGAACAAGTTTAAAGTCGAGCAAAATAGAGAACATTACATGGCACTAGTTCCTCTAGGAGGTAAAACCGGTGGCGGAGACGCCGATCTGTATGGAAACGGATCGGACGGAGATATAACCTGGAGTTCAAACCAAAATGCCGGAGGTCTTTACCAGACTTCTTCTTTTACCATAACTAGCGGAACGAACATCACTGTACCTAACTCGGATAAAATTCTTGTAGTGTTCTCAACCGGAAAGATAACAGTTGAAGACAACGTGACTGTCGACGCATCTGGCTCAGGCGGAGCAGGTGGCGCAGGAGGAATCGGAGGATACAGCGGAGATACAGGATACGGAGATCCCGGAACCGCCGGAGAGTTGGAAGGTGAAGGCTCTGTAAGCGCTCCACAAGGGCTGGAAGTAGTCGGTATACTCGGAAAGTCGATTGAAGTAGCTCAGAACCAATTACCTCCAGGATCCGGAGGAGACGGAGGGGATGGTGGATACGATGCTGTAGATCAGTCCTACGGAGAAGGAGGTGGTGGTGATGGAGGCAATGGTGGAGGAGGAGTAGTATTTGTAGCTCCTACCGTGGAACTAGCCAGTTCCGCCTCAATCAATGTTTCCGGAAATGACGGTCAAGACGGCCAAGATGGTGCAAGCAACGCCAACAACTCACCCGGAGGCGATGGTGGAGACGGCGGTCACGGCGGAATATTCGGAGTTTTCGGATCAAACCTTCAGGTCAATGCCACAGTTGACAAGTCAGGTGGCGCAGGGGGCGCAGGAGGAACAGGTTATAACGGTGGAGGAGATGGTTTCAATGGATCAAGTGGCGGAACAGGCTACGAAACCATAAACAACCTGTAAATACGTTCTTCTAAGAAAGATAACGGAGAAAAAACTATTTCCGACTCAGGTTGTTAGCGGAAAGTCTGACCATGGATATATCTCTAACTTCTCCGCAGTCACTGCAGACTACTTTTACCCAGTCTACCTCTGGTTTTTCAACTGAATCGACATTCAAGTCCCGGCCACAGTTTTCGCATTCAACCATCGGATCAAATCCTCTACTCTAAAATAGTCAGCCGAATTATTTAAGCCTAACTCCAGAAAACCGAATTATTGACCACATAACCTGAAAGCCGGTCTTCAAGGCTTCAGATACAAGCTCTCTAACTGAGTTCGGGTTCGTGGTCTAGTTGGTTATGACACCGCCTTGACACCCGAAATTCCTCGAATAGGATTCGAGGCTGAGGAGATCTCTGATCTTCGACGGGCAAATTGGCGGAGATCCCCGGTTCAAATCCGGGCGAACCCATCTTGTTACTACACCATAACAAATTTAACTTTTAGCTTCTCCTGTATTAATGATACTAGAAACCAAAAACTCATAACCAGTGTGAATCCTTCATGAAAAACAGCTCAGAAGAAAGACAGAGAGAACCTCACAGCGATGTCGAAGATATAGATATTAATCAGCATCTTGAAGATGATTCTGAAGCTGCAACACTTGATGATCTCTTGGGAGAATTATACGATAATGTTTCTGAACGTGAAAATATAAGAGAATGGCCAAACCTGATACCCGACCGTTCTGTTCGAAGTTCGGATTCAGAGGGATGGCCTCTAAAATACAGGGCAAGAATGAAGGCAGGAAACGCTGTAGATCACAGCGCAACAAAACTTGGAGGTATTATTGGATCAAATTACTCAACTTTTCAGATTTCAGAAGCCGGCTATGAACTGATGCAGGAATCTCTTAACCTGTCAGGAATATCAGACATAGGTGCTTCTCTCGGGTTTTTTGTAGGTTGGCTAACTACAGTTCCCCTGATGTCGCAGGCAGCGGTCAAGGCTTCAGATAAGGCTGCAAACAAGATAAGACCAGATTGGAACGAAGGAAAAGGTCATCTGGTAAAAAACGAGAAAACTATACATGGAGAAAAAGAAAGATCAGAGTATCTCAATGATCTGCTCGAAGAATCCAAGGCAGTGGAGATGACAGAAATTACAGGAACAGACTATCAGTTGGACAGAGGTGTAGAGGTTGCCTGGAACAGCGAATATCTATCCTCACAGCCCAATGATATATTTTACAATATTGCCTGGAAATACAACGAGGAAGAAGATGAAACTATCTATGAAGTCGACACGATAATTAAATGGCAGGACATGCCTGTAGAACTGGATGAAATCAACATTGATGACTTAGACATATGGAGGTTCAGAGGTGTGAAAGCCGGACCCTCTGACGAGATAGAGGAAATCCGTGAAATTTCAAGAAATGCCGGCTCAGCTGAACAGCAGGAAAAAGCGGAGGAATACTTCGAAGAAGCTTATGAACTTCTTGAGGAAACCGGTGTAACCTCAAAGGAGAAACCATTTGAAGAGAGCAGACCATGGAGAGGACGCAGGAAAGGACATCAGTACGAAAGAAAATTAGACAACGAAAGCAATTAGAATCCAGAACCTCGGCAGATTTAATAGCTGGGAGAAACAATTTCACAGATATGGCCAAAAAATACCGTCTAGGTGGAGGCTTACAGATTATTGAAAACGGTTTCTTCATTGGGCCTGTTAGAGATCCTGATGCACCCAGAAGACCATGTTGTCTTGACATCTCCGCCGGTTTGATGGAGCCGGATGAAGGAATGAAAGCCACACAAGTTAGGGAAGGGGCCGAGGAAATTGTCAGAGTTAGAGATGGAAAGGTTTTTCTGCCGGATATCGTTAAAGAAGCAGGTGTTGTGGAACAGGTAACTTCAACTATTGCAGAAGCTATAGAAGATCCGGAAAGTCCTTTTGAGCACGGCTTTGAGCTGGATTTCTATCCTTCTGAACCCGGAATCCCCACCAATACTGAGGAAGTCTGGATACAGGGGCACTCACTGCATGATTGGGAGACTGGTATAACTGTTGAAGAGAAAAACACTGCCTCCTACGAGATGGTGAATTATTTAATCGAAGATCCTCCTGAGGACGTCAAACCTTTCGATGCTGAAGTAGTTGAGGGCGATGAAGAAAATGTCTGGCTTGACAGATTTGTCTACAAGTTCCATCCTGTGACTGGGGAAGCGAAACTTTACAGATCCGGAGAAAAAGTTTTCGAGGGAAGCTTTGAGAAGATGATAGATTTCCTAGAGGAAGAGTTCGGCGAACAGCCAGGATCAACTGTTAAAGTGAAAGCGGCGCTGAAAGGACTTCCACCAGAGGAGAAAAAAATTTATTCTGAAGAGTTTGACGAAACCGTGAAGGCTTTTTTCAATCTGTAAAAATTCGGGAACCCAATAAAAAACTTCATCCCGGGATTAACTACATACAGGGAAGGTAGCTCAGTCGGATAGAGCGCTGCGCTCATACTAAGTTTATGAGCGATGAGGTCGGAGACGACCGATGATTAAACATCTTCAAACCGGCTCCAGTATTACAGAGAACCGGCTTATGAGTTACGCAGAGGTCCCGGGTTCGATCCCCGGCCTTCCCATTCGCGGCCGTTACTTGTGTGCGAAGTAAAACTCTCTTTGCTCAGCATTTTCACATCTTGCAAAACCAAATCTTTCAAACTGCAGGATTTGATTTCTATCATACTCGGTATCCTCTACCCTGCCTTCTATCTCTGAACCATCCGGCATGTAGACCGTTCCTTCCGGAGAATCTGCTGGAAGCCAGTGAATGATATCTGCATCTTTCTCCATCGCCTTTTTGTGATCTCCTTCAACAAACTCTGCATTTCTGCTTTCTTTATCCAGCTGAATATTGCAGAGTCCTTTAAGTCTAAGGAAACCATCCTGAAGATCTTCTTCCTCAATCACTACTTTTAGCTCTCCATTCTCAGCGTTCACCTGAATATCCCTAACTCCCTTATCCGGGTAATCGGGGTGTAGAGGTAAATCTGTTTCAATCTCTTCAGGAAGGTTCTCAACCTGGATTTCTACAGGGTTTCTCACGAAGAAGTATCTATCAGCTTTGTCATCAATTATATCGGTGTTCTCCGATTCAAGGGTCTCGATAGAAGCTTCGACATTGCTTTCGCTGACACCCATGTCGATGAAGAAGTTCTGAATCGCCTCTGGCTGGAAACCTCTTTTTCTCAATGCTCTCAGAGTTGGAGCTTTTGGATCATCCCAGCCATTCAGTTCTCCATCCTCAATCATCTGTTTTAGCGAGGAACCTGAAACCGGTGCGTTGAAACCTGAGATCTGGACATCCCCCCAGTAACGGACATCAGGATACTCCCAGTCAAAGTAGTCATAGATGTATTTCTGGCGCTTGGTTGAGGCGCGTAGATCCTTTCCTCTGACAATATGAGTTGTTTCCATTTCATGGTCTTCAATCGCTCCCTGGAAATCAAGCATCGGCCAGACACGGTACTTGTCACCGGTAACCGGGTGATCCGGATTATCGATTATCCTGAAAGCGACAAAGTCTCTAATAGCTGGGTTCTTATGGTCGATATCAGTTTTGACTTTGAGTGTTGCCTCACCTTCGGAAACATCGCCTTCTTTCATCTCTCCCCAGTCTTCCATGTTTTCCTCAGCGGACTTATCTCTATGCGGGCAGGCTTCTCCCTCAGATCTGTACTCGCTTCCCTCTTCCTGCGAGCAGAAACATACATAGGCTTTCTCTCTTTCAATTAACTCTTCAGCGTATTCAATATAGGTGTCAAAATTCTTTGAGCAGTACCTGATTTCGTCCGGCCTGTAGCCTAGCCATTCATAGTCTTCAGGATACATTTCGTATGCATCGTACTCATCTGTTTTCAACGGTCTCTTCGTCCTTGGATCTGTGTCGTCGAACCGGAGGATCAGTTTTCCATCGTACTTGTCCCGAAGCTCGCCGTTGATCACCATGCCTCTTGCGTGTCCGATGTGAGGCGGGCCGTTCGGGTTAGGAGCAAATCTTACAACTATTTCTTCGTCTTCTTCAACATCCAGATCCGGTATAGGATCATGCTCATGTTCCTGCTCCTCAAACTCGTACTCAGCCAGGGCTTCTTCCTGTTCTTCCAAGGTCATCCGGTTTACTTCACTGCATATTTTCCCGGCTACTTTTTGTGCTTCCTCAGGGTCTTCACCGGTCTCGTTGATCAGTTTTCCGATAACAGCTCCAGGGTTGCATTCCCCACCGTACTCTACAGCATTTTTCAGTGCGTACTTTCTTGCAGTTTCTTCAAGTTCCATAGACTGGTTTTTCTTAGAAAATGTTTAAACTAGCTCGGGTAAACCAGTGCTGTGGTGCTTATACCTATACCTCTCCCAATCGGCTTCAGAGAAGCACTGCTGCTGTCAGCAATATCAGTTTTAGTCTACATACTCAGGAGGAGAATGAAAAATGGATGAAAAGTACAGAAAAGCAGGTCTAGCACTGCTTCTGATAACATTTGCAGCTATTTTGTTCTACACTGTTTCCCAATCAAACACAGGTCAGGAAAGAGCGGTATTCCTGGATGAAACAGGAGAGGTTAAAGCAGAAATAACTTTTGAAACTGCTTCAACACCTGAAGAGAAAAGAACCGGGCTAATGAACAGAACAAGTCTAGAAGAGAGCCATGGAATGATTTTCGTGTACGAAGATGAAGAACTGAGAACTTTCTGGATGAAAAACACATTGATACCGCTTGATATCATATTCTTGGACTCTAACAAACAGATTATCAATATCAAGAAAGCATATCCTGAACCGAATACTCCAGACTCAGAGCTTGAGAGGTACAGAAGTGATGCACCTGCCCAGTATGTAATAGAGGTCAACCAGAACTTTACAGATCGACATGGAATTGAGCCGGGAGATCAGGTAGAGTTTTCGGCAGACTGAAAAATAGAGAAATTAAAGAGAGAAAAAGTGAGATCTACTCGATCTCAATTGTTCTTCCGTTCTCACTGATGAAGACATCTTCCTCCAGCTTGTATCCTTCTTCTCGGGCTAGCTCTACATAGCTGCCGAGCTTCTGGATGTTTCCGTGTGAAGGGACAATGTTGTTTGGGTCAAGCATCTGGATGAAGTCTCTGTGATCTTCTTTCCTTGCGTGTCCAGATGTGTGAACGTCTTTGTACAGTCTCACTCCCTGCTCCTTCATCTTTTTCTCAAGGCTGTACCTGTTTGCCTGAGTCAGTGGAGTTGGAATGACCTGTGATGAGAAGATGACGTGGTCGCCTTCTCTGAACTTGAACGGGTATGTCTGTGAAGCGATCTTATCCATCTGTGCTCCTGGCTCTCCCTGGTTTCCTGTCGCAACGACAACCCATTCATCTCGTGAGCCTTCTACTTTCTCCATAACTTCTGAGCATTCATCAAAGTAGGAAACAACTTCAACCTCCGATAGATCAATCAATCCGAGATCCTGAGCTGCTTCTGCGTACTCTCTGAGTGATCTTCCTACAAAGGCAATCTTTCTCCTTCCATCATTTGCCTTTATAATCGAGTTAAGCCTTGAAATCTGTGATGAGAAAGTCGTAATTATAACTGCACCACCATTCTCATAGCAGGAAGTCATAACATCCTCAAGCTCTACAGCCACGGATTCTTCTGATCTACATCTTCCTTCGTCATCTACTCTGGTGGTTCCGGGAATCATCAGTTCAATTCCTTCCTTTCCGGCCTGTTTCATTTTCTCTATATCAGTTGTCTCTTCAATTACAGGAGACTGATCGATTTTCATGTCGTTTCCGTAGATAATTCCTCCTTCCGGTGTCTTCAACCAGGAAAGAGTTGACTGTGGGATCGAGTGGTTGACGTGGATGAACTCAAGATCGAGGTCATCAGTGATCTCGTACTCGTCTCCTTTCTCTACTGCAATTACAGGGTTTTGAATGTTCTTGCGATCGTCTTCAATCTGTTTCTCAACGATCTTTTTGGTGTATGGCGTACAGATAATTGGACAGTCATATGCACCAGCGAGTTTCGGGATGGCTCCAACATGGTCAAGGTGTCCGTGGCCTATAACAATTGCTCGGACATCCGCATCACTTTCGTACAGAACCTGATCTTCGGGAATCGCCCCGGTTTCAAGTGTCTGATTGGTTGTCATCTCGTTGACTTCTCCTTCTGTGTTAATTACTTCTTCCATTTCATAACCCATGTCGAAGATAACTGCTTCGCCATCGATCTCTACTGCTGTCATATTCCGGCCAACTTCCTCATAGCCGCCTAAAGTGTGTACTTTCATAGTGTTTTTCACTTTTTAATAAAAGGCAAATTGAAGATGAGCTTTATAAAGAGATTACAAAAATGAGCTTCTCATCTAAAATATTGAAGCCAGTATACATTAGATTATCGGCCCTATCATATTATTCTCCTTATCTTCAAAATATAATCCATAGTTCCTTGATTATTGGTCTGCCTACCGGCAAGATAAATTTCAAAATTCTCATTGGATGAAATATAGTAATTAACATCGCCGTGGTTGTGCGCGTTACCGTTGTTCCAGTTATTATCGTAAACTCGCTGTCTAAATACATGCCGGTTATTTGCCCCCGGAGCATAAGATCTAGCATCTAAACCCGCATCTACACTTGTCCCTCCATCAGTATTAATAGCACCAAATCCCATAGATTCTAACAACCAAATCTCGCCATTCGGCACATCAATTGTATGAATAAGATCACCGAAACTATAATCCGTCCCTATAGTAAAGCTGTCCGTATAAGTCTTATCTTCAAACATCACGAACCACCGAAGCCGGGAGCAAAGCCCTCACTCCAAATCAAAGACATTTCCTGGATTTCCTCTCTACTTTTTCCTAGATCATTGGCATTTTTTCCGTCAACTTTAGCCGCATCTATATCGCTTGTCCCTTGATTACTCGGCTGTAGAATTGACCAAGCAGAGGTAAGCGAGGAAAGGCTTAAAACACCTATTCCGGCTCCCAGAACCTTTAAAAACTGTCTTCTACTCAATACAGAATCACAGGAGTTGTCATTACTTCTTTGACTTATCTCCTCACTAATTTTTTCACGTACCCTTCTATCAATTAACTCTTCTAAATCTGATTTCTTAACTTTAGCAATATCCTCAGAATTATATGTATTCATACTTAATAGCTTGGTTTCTCGGATTTTTAAATTTACCTTCTTTCCAAGAGTCTCTACTTCTCGTACTTACCGACCAGCAGATGCTTACCTGATAAAGACTCATTACAGGAATAGTTACAAGCACTTGCGTAACGACATCCTGCAGAGCGGGGAATAGAAAAAGGTTGGAATCTCTAAAACGTCAGATCAGCTAACTCACATCAAACCATATATCGCCTTCAGTTGGGTTAGAAGGTTCGGAAGCCTGAACAAAAATATGAGAATCATCTACAGTATCAGCATCTAATCCACTGCCACTTCCCTGCTGTATATTCGCAGCCGGAATATGCTGATTGGTGGAGCTCCATACCGTGTTTGAATTATCATCTGTTATATCACCGTGAACCTGTAAATTACCCGAGTTATCAATATCAAAATCAATATCACTGCCCTTTCCTCCGTAGAAAGAGAAACCATCAGTTCTAACGTTTAAGGCTGAAGCTGGAAGCAAAGAAAGTGCTCCTAAACCGAGAGTGCCGGCACCTACCTTCTTCAGGAAACCACGCCTCGAGATATCCTGTTCGGAAGAAGACTCTATCCTGTTTTTTTCCTCAACTATCTCACGAGCTTTCTCCTCAACTAATTCTTTCAGTTCAGATTCTGTTATTTCAATCTTGGTTTCCTCGGACATTATAGTAGATATTTGTGGAGAGCTGCTTAAAATGTTCATTCCTTTCTCTAGACTAGTTCTCATATTTTCCTACTAGCCAGATACTTATCTGGTAGAGCCCCATAACCGGTATAGTAACCAGTATCTGAGTGACAACATCCGGAGGTGTGGAAACCGCTGCAAGAAGTAGAACAGCAACAAATGCGTAAGGCCTGTATTCCACCATCATATCCTGGTCAAGAACACCAGCAGTCGCCAGTACAACCGATACAACCGGCAGCTGGAACATCAAACCGGAGAAAGCCGAAAGCTTGACCGCAAAACCAATAGTATTCTGAAGCCCCCAAACCGCTGTAACCTCGGAAGCCCGAGTCATAGCTGTAAAGAAGCTGAGAGCTGATTTAACCACATACTGGTATGAAAACACTGCTCCACCTATGAAAAGCAGTAAAGAGAACGGCAAATAGTTTCTGATAACCCTGTACTCCCTGTTTTTCAGTCCAGGCTGAGCAAACTTCAGCATCTGAAAAGCTATAAACGGTAGAGCCAGGAAAAAACCGAACAAAACAGCGATAGTAATCCTTGTGTAGAAAACCTCGTAAGCCGTTAGTGCGTGAAGACTGATCGCTAGATCGTTCTGTATCCAGTTAAGAATATTCGAGGAATAAAGAAAACCAGCCACTCCTGCCAGAGCCAGAACTAATACAGCGCTCTTGAGACGTGACTTCAGCTCAAGCAGGTGCTGTTCAATCGGCTGCTCAGTCATATTACTCCTCTTTTTTCCCTGTTTCTACATCAGTCATTTCCTCAGCGGTCTC
>JBLGBS010000006.1:0-39940 GCA_047617985.1 Candidatus Nanohaloarchaea archaeon
CTATATGCTGTAGATATTGAGGGGGTTCCCGAATCATTCTACGACGCAGTCGATACTAACTACGACCCTGCCAATGTAGAAGCGGAAGCTTTCGTATATAACGAAACCCTGGATGAATTCAAACAGGTCTCCGACGAAGTGGTCAATGAAATACTTGAAGGAGAGCTTTGAATTTAAGTAATTTGACAGAGAGATATTTTACATGAACCTAGAGAAGCTTATCCCGGATAATTATGGTCAACTTGAAAACTCGGATCTCGCTCTTTCAGAAGGACGAATCTCAAGACTGCTCAGAGAGAACATGGATGAAGAACAGACGCTTGACGGCGATGTACCGCATGTGATCAACTGTGTTCTATCCGAACTTCTGGATGAGATCATCGATGAAACAACGGATGAAGGAGAGATGATGGCAAAAGTAAAGGAGGCGCATGTCAGAGTCGCTCTGAGAAACATCGAGATTGAGGAACAGTACTCGGCGAGAACCGAAGAGTTTGTCGAACAGCTGAGATCAATCTCCAGCGAAATGGAGAAAACCGCGGAAAGAATCGAGGACAGAAATTAAAGCTTTAAACCAGGGATTTCCAAAATGATTGATACACAAATGTCAGAGGTAAACTATCTCGACTGGTTATCGCTCGCACTGGTTATTACAGGAGCTGTCAACTGGGGTCTTGAAGGTCTCGGAACCTTCGCCGATATGAACCTCAATCTGGTTAACCTCCTGCTCACACAGGGACTCGGTGTACCTGAGCTGGAGGCAGCGGTTTACCTTATCATAGGTCTTTCCGGACTTTACCAGATCTACTTCGGCTACGAACTCTACGACAGCCAGTAAAAACCCCTTTATTCCTTTTCTTCTTCCAAGTCCTCTACCTCGAAATCCGGCTCAGACTCATCCCAGTCCATATCCTGGACCTCGGAAGTCATATCCATCAGGTTCTCCATTTCATCCTGCATAGCTCCCATCTGCCTTCCGATTTTCCATCTAATGTAGAGAAGTACTGCTCCAGTACCGACAACAAAACCGGCGACAAATCCACCGGCAATCTCGAATAATGTCATACACTGACAGGTTACACTACCACAGCTTTAAAGCCTGTCGATCAAACACTCAGACAGATAGTAGATGCAGGACACCGCAGGCTTAACGGTTACAGAGAAAACAGAAAAACCGGAAGATAGCAGGCTGCTTGAAGAACCAGGAGAAACTAATTACAGACTAGAGCAGATACTCCACCATCTCGCTGACGAAAATTTCTCAGAACCTGTATCGATCGAAACAGGTGAAGAGAAAAAATGTGCGCCCTGCGGTATCTACAGAATACCTTTTGAACAGTCCGAGATGATAGTCGAGGAAACAGATGATTTCTATCTAGTTGACACCGAAGACAGGAAAGGCCATCCAATAAGGAACATGGGGGTAACCAAAGAACACGGCATGGCTCCTGCTGTTGAAGATTCAGTCGAGATGATAGATCGGCTGGTCGATTCCACAGCTAGACAGATCCTTCACGAGTACGAAAACGGCGATCTTGAAAGCACCGAATTCATGCTATATGGAAGCATGAACTCTTTCTCCGAACACTTCCACTTTGTAGCAAGCGACCTGTACGGAAACAGCGAAGCAGAAGACCTAGAAAAGATTCACAGCTACCTCAGATTCGAACATGATGGAGAAGAGTATAACCTGAACATGGAAAAAAGCAAAATAAGAGATAGTTTTGGCGAATACCTGGAGAGATGGGCTGAAGAAACCGATATGTTTGAAACCGGACAACAGGTTTAACTATTGAACAAAATAATTTTTTCATGGAGTTAGACAGGAAAACCGGTAAACTACTGGGTTTTTTCCTCCTGGTCAACCTTTTATCCGCTGGAGCCGGACTACTTTCAGTCTACTTTCTCGGTGTTTTAGCCGGTTTGGCTATATTCTCAGTGCTGATAATCGTTTTACCGCTAGCTCTGCAGTACCTTTACCTTTCCAGAGAGAAAGAAAAATCAACAGAATGAGCTATGAATAAAAAAATCAGAGCAGAACTTAACATATGGTTCCACCTCTGGAAAGCCAGATAAAAAGGCTTGAAACCGACCTTTCTTCTGAACTGGGCCAGGTACGCAGTTATCACTCTGACTTAATCGAGAATCTCGAAGAAATCAATCATGAATACGAAGAGCAGATACCTGAAAGCCCAAGCATTCCATTAGTTGTTGGAACCTACTCTAAAAGATGGAGTAAAACTATGAGGAAGAAAACTCCTGAAATAAAGCTGATCGCTCTATCACTCGCATGCCAGGCTGAAAACGAGTCAAAGAAAGACCTGATCCTGGAAATACAGGAGAACAGTAAAGAATTATCAACTATAAAGAAGCTAACTGTAAAATTTCTGAAAAATTACGAGTCAAGTATTGAGAAAATAGGTAATGCCGCAGGAACAACATACTATCCCGTTCATCCTGGAGACACTGGTGCTTTAGCGTTCAAAACCCTGCCTACCGATATCTTGAAGGACTGGCGGTTAGACAACCCTCCTGAAATAATCGATCCTGTAATGGAGTTAATTGCGGAGGATGTAACAGATCCAGGTTACTACATAAATAGCGAATCCGGCTATGAATATCTGGAAGCCTTAATTCTCCATGAAAACACTCACGCCTACATAAAGTCGAAGCTGGGAGGAAACCTCGGCTATAAATCAATCGACGAAGCAGCTGCACAGGCTGTTTCTGGACTTATTTCTGGAGAAATAGACTATGCCCGTCTCGAAACCAGAATTGAGCACTACAGGAATAACTCCCGCTCCTACAGTAAACAGGAACTCCAGTTCTGGAGAGAGGTGTTTATCAGGTATGCTGAAAAGTTTGAAACCAAACCCGAGAAAATCTACAACATCCGGAAAGCAGCTGTCAAAGCCTGTAGAACGAGGAGAAAGCGACAGCTCACTCCTGAAATGTTCTACAAAACCCCTTTTATCGAAAAACTGACACTTACAGAGATGGTTTTAGGCCGAGATGTTGATGAGCTTCAGCAGCTATGGGAAACTGTAGGCCATCTTGAAGAAGCGGAGAAAAAATGTTTCCACAGTCTTGTGATTCTGGACATACTTTCCGAAGAGGTAATGGAGGATCAGATTCAGCGGGTTGACAACCAGATCAAATCAGGTTTTCTAAGAGGTATCAAAAACTTGATACCAGACTCAGAAAGTCAAGAAAAATACCTGGCCGGTATAGCCGGTAAAACCGAACCAGAAGAGGAGGAAAGAGAAAGATTTCTGTTCGATATTCAGAAACTAGAAAAAGCAATAGAAGAACTGAAATCAATACTTAAAAGCGGAGAACTTAACAAAAAAGAGAAGAGAGCTCTGGAAACATTTATAGAAAACCTGGAGAAAGTTATCGAACTTTACAGCCACGAAAACAAGGTCGCGACAAAATACAACCAAAAATTCACTGAAAAATATGATGAAGATGCCGAAAAAATAGGCGAGTGGATAAGGGAAAGAACCGGCAACCCCAAGCAGACAGATTCTGTAAGACTCGGAAAAAATATTGAAACCAATCTTGAGAGAATAGTTGAAGACTACGAACTTGTGATCAATACAGGCCTAGATTACACACAGCAAATGCTGGACTTGATGGAGGAAATCTACCAGGAAGAAGAACAGCTAGAAGAAATATTCAGAAAACACAAAGATAAGAAAGACTACCAGAACATAGAGTTTCTCGAAAGAAAAACCAAGGAACTATTCAAAATACTGGAAGATTCTGAAGAGAGACTAGAAGAAGCTAAAGACGAGATCGAGCAAGCAAAATTAGTTTAGATAAGACTTTGAGAATAAATAGAAACTTGGACTCTCTGGGATTTGAACCCAGGGCCTTCTCCGTGCCAGGGAGACGTTCTGCCAAGCTGAACTAAGAGCCCTTTTTTGTTCTGTAAAATGAAGTTGATTTGGTAAAGCCTAAATAAGGTTGGCAGGATTTGAGAATTTCTTTATTTAAAAGTAGATATTTGAGTAACTCCGTGGCAGTAAAACAGTTCAAACAGGGCTATAACTACGAAGATATTGATTTTTCCGAACTGGAGGAATCAGATCTGAGAGCGGTCAGAGATTTTCTTCATGAGTTAAACCTTCAGATGAGCGGGATTACCGGTAGCGGGCAGAGCCAGGTCAGGGAAGAGGTTTACGAGGAGCTCTGGGATGATTTACATATGGACGAACTTGTAACTGACACTATTTTAGAGGTTAACAGAGTTAATGCGTCAGGGCATACTGTAAGAGATATCCAGGGGAGCTTTAATGTTTACTCGGATAATTCTGATCACGAAGTTAAATTCAGCTACAATACTGGAAGCGGTTTACTGGAGCTTAAATCAAGGTTCGCGGATGTAAATGAGGATTATGCTCTGGAAAAAGGTTTAAGTGGAAGAGAGGAGCTGGTGAGTGAGATAGGAGATTGCTTCGATTCGAAGATGATATACGAAAACGAAATAATTTAATTCAGACAAGATCCACTATCTCTATTTCCTCGGCTCCGCCATCATCACCGATAGTTACAGAAAACGCTTTACCGGTTTCCTCGGCCGCAGCGTTCAGAACCGGGACGCCTAAAAGCTCTCTTTCACCGAAATCCTCATGGACATGACCATTCATCCATACCGCCGGTTTTTCCTTAATTATAAGCTCACGGAACTGTTCAAAACCAATCCTTCTGCCGGAGTGAATCCTGTCCCCGATTTTATGTGGCGGGTAATGGGAACCGATAATTACCTTGGATGAATCGCCGTGCTCTTCAACCAGGTCAGAGACTTTCTGCTTGATATCGTCAGGGAAATCCCCACCAATCAAAATTAACAGGTATTCTTCATCAATATCTGCCTCTACAAAATTATAGACAGGTACTTCCCCATCCAAGAACTCGTTGCTGAACATCATATCCCTGTTACCAGTACATCCGATGGCCGGTATCTCAATCCTTTCAAACAGTTCTTCGGCGTAGTCTTCATTCATGTAGTCTCCAAGGTTAACGAAAAGGTCGTACTCCCCGCTGTTCGCTTTTTCAATCGCTGACTCTTTCAGATCTTCCTTCTGGTGGAAGTCACTGGTTACAAGTATTTTAAGTGGCATAGAGATAGTAACCGGTCAAAGTCTTAAAAGCTCACCGGGAGCGGTGAACAACAGGGAAAGAGTTTAACCAGTTACAGAAGTTAATTTGGTATATGAGAAAGAGAAAGATTCAGGACAGCTTTGTATCCGGTCTGATGATTCTCGCACCGCTGATAGTAACAGTCCTGGTTTTGAAACTTCTATTCGACTGGTCTCTTATACTGATAAATCCAATTGTTAGAGGAGCTCAGCTTACAAACTATACCGGCCAAGTTGAGATACTGGCCCAGGTAGCTGCTGGAGCGCTGGTAATGACAGGAATACTAGTGGTTGGAATCATATCGAGAAGTTCACGTGGGAAAGCATTCCTGGCCGATCTTGGAAGGATTCCAAGCTTCATACCGGTATTTCGAACTATTTATTTCACGGTTAAGGAGATATCTACAAGTTTCTCGGACAGAGACAGCAGGTTCAAGCGAGCTGTGAAACTTGAATACCCTAGAGAAGGCTTCCACAGCATAGGCTTCGTTACAGGAGAAGCACCTTCCGAAATACAGGAGAAAGCAGGAGACAAACTTTACAATGTCTATATCCCTCACAGCCCGAACCCTACAGTAGGAGAACTCAAAATGCTTCCCGAAACAGAGATAGATGATCTAGATATGAGCGTCAAGAAAGCCTTGAAACTGGTTATGACCAGCGGTATCTCAGGAAGTGAAAAGTAGAAACTTACTCCTCTGAATGCTCCAAAGCCTCCAAGCCATAGCTCATGGTAGCACCGGCTCTGACCTGTGAAGCAATCTGGATTACATGAGCCACTTCTTTCTCCGAAGCTCCGTGTTTCATCGCTTTCTGGCCGTGTGTATGAACGCAGTACTGGCACTGAGTCGAAGCCGCTGCAGCCAAACCAAGCAGTTCTCTCATCTTGTCGTCGAAAACCGATTCTTCCTGGATAGACTCCTTCCAGTCCTTGTACTCCGACATCATTTCCTCCGAGTTTTCACGAAACTTTTTCGCAGAATGCATGTGGTCGTCGTCAAACGGTGAAGACATAATAAGAGAATAATTGGAGGAACTGGAATAAAAAAGAGAAAGTAAAATTACTGGAGTAGTTCCTCAACTTCCACCTTGTCCTCCACTATTAACTCGGCATATTCCCTTGCTTCTCCAAAATCATCAAATTCAGCGTAAGGCAAGGTTTCAGTTCCAAACCTTTCAGACCGGTACTCTACCGTATAATCTGAACGATCAACAATGTCCAGATTGTCCCTGATATAAAGTTCGCCATGGTCTAAAATCCATCTGGCTTCTTTCCGACCATAGGCAGGCGCGTTGCCGAGTTCTTCTTGAGAAATAGATTTTGAAGTTTCGTCGTAGCCTTCAGTTAAAGCTTGTGAGCTCAGATTGACCCCTGACAAAAGTATTTCCATTCCCCGGTTTTTAACCTATCCGAAAACTTATATTGACGGCCTGGGATAATTACTGATGTAGTCGCCTCCAGTTATTTCTAAAGCGACCATTTCAACGCCAGCATATCCTCTACAGGTATATCTTCAGTCGACAGAAACATTAGAGGTGAACTGTCCATATACGGTATCTCGCCTTCCTCGTAATCCTGGTAGCTGAACGCGTTTTCCTCAAGGTCTTCGATATTCATGTTCTGGACGGCTCCGGAACCGTACTTGGTTACATAGATATTATCTTTTGGAACCCTGACCTCGACAAAAACATCATTGAAATCTTCCAGTATGTAGTCTGAGAGTTCTTCCGGTTTATATAGATAGACTGTTTCATGCCTGACAAGCCCTTCCTGAGCTTCACTTACTATTTCTCGTGAAGCATTTGAACGAATTCCATTACTCTCGATCTGTTTCAGACATTCATAGTCGGTTCCATGGAAAAGATTTACCCACTCTTCGGACATAAAGAATAATCGGCGGTTAATCTTTTGAAAAATACTATTCTTCGTCTTCTTCAAGTTCTTCGTCGTCGAAACCCGGCCCACAGGTTTTGCAGACCTTGTCCTCGTCTTCTTCATCGGTCATATAGAAAACACCTCCTATACTTCTCCGCCTTCTGCCCAGGTTTTCAGTGTTTCAAAGTCAGCTTCACCACAGATCCATTCTTCGGACTCGGTGTTGTAGAAGAAAGGGACGCCGCCACATTTTCCGTCGTCAAACTCTTTCATCTTTTTGGCGTTTTCCTTGTCTTCCCAGACTTCCAGCTGTTCAACTTCAAAATCTTCCTCGTTTTCCAGTTTCTCAACTTTTGGCGCCATTTTCTCGCAGTGAGGGCATCCATCACCGAAGAACTCGTATAATGTCATATGTTGAAAATGTCAGTTCTCGATTATTAAACAGGTGCTTACTTCCCGGAAAGCTAAATCCGGTCTGCGTTCTCCTTACCCCATTCAAACATGTGCTCAATCACATTCTCCAGAGATTTCCCTGACTCTGTAAGCGAGTATTTCACCTTCTTCGGGCTCTGGCTTACAATATCTTTCTTAACTACACCTTTCTCTCTGAGATCTTCAAGGCTGTCCGAGAGAACCTTATCAGAGATATGATGAACTTCCCGCTGAAGCTCATTGAACCTCATAGGTTTCTGCAGTAGACGATGGACGATCACAGGATGCCATTTCCTGCCCAGAAGCTCTGATGTAACAGTTATCGGGCACCATTCCTGAGTTTCACACCACTCCGGCATATTTCTCCCTTCCATAAAACCCATCTGTAAAAACCAGTTATTTAACCATTTATACTGATTATAGCTGGTTGAAAGCTCTCTGAACTACTTCGCTTAAAGCAGGGTGGACATGGATCGAGTCCTGGATATCCGAGATTTTACCTGAACCAGACTGAATCGCGACAATAACCTCGTGTATCAGTGTCGATGCCTCCGGCCCGATTATATGACATCCAAGGATCTCTCCTTCCTCCGAGGCGAGAACTTTAACGAAACCGTCTTCCTCTTTCATTGCCATACCCATACCGGTATCCGAGTAATCATACACCGATTTTCTATAGCTCTGATCTGTTTCCTCAAGTTCCTGCTCGGTCTTCCCAATCCCCGCGATCTGTGGTGAGGTAAATACTGCGTGAGGCATCTGAACCTCGTCAATTTCATAGTTGTTGCCGGTGACGATATTTCTGTAGACAATCCCGGCTTCATAATTCGCGGAGTGCTTGAACATCCAGTTATCCGCAATATCTCCCAGGGCGTAAACTCCTTCAATATTTGTCTCCATATGCTGATCGGTTGCCAGAAAACCTCTGTCGGTTGTCTCAAAGCCGTGGTCTTCAACATTTAATTTATCGGTGTTTGGAACCCGTCCCGCTGCAACCAGTATTTCATCGGCGTGGAACTCCCTTTCCTCGCCTTCTTGGTTTTCTGCTACAACTACTTTTTCACCATCTTCTTCCCTAACCTCGGAGGCGGAAAGCCCAAGGTTGATATCGTATCTTTGTTCAGCGATCTCCGTTATCTTTTCCGAGATGTCTTTATCTTCTCTTTTCAGGACTTTGTCGCCTCTCTCCAGTATAGTTACTTCGGTTCCCATCGCCTCATAAAAATGTGCCAGCTCCAGCGAGATATAACCTCCGCCGATCATAACCAGATTTTCCGGCTGTTCATCCGGGTTTAAAGCGTCTTTTGAAGTCCAGTAATCTATTTCCTCAATCCCCTCTATCGGTGGGATAAACGGTCGGGAGCCGGCTGCTACAACTATTTTTTCAGCAGTTATTTTTTGATCATCGACTTTGAGGACTTTCTCGTCGACGAACTCTGCTTCCTCCTGATAAATAGTGTGTTTATCTGAATTCTCAAGCCCTCGCTCTATATTTTTTGCATCTTCTGAGACTTCGGAGTTAACCTCTTCAATTACAGAATCAAAATCGATATCATTAATCTCCGCGTTTATATCAAACTTTCCGGAATCTTTAATCTCCTCCGCTACATCGGCTCTGTGGATCAGCATCTTGGAAGGTATACATCCCCGGTTGAGGCAGGTACCTCCTAAAGGCCCTGGCTCAACAACTGCTACATCTTTACCCCTGTTTGCGTATCCTGAAGCTACATCCAGTCCTGAGCCGGCACCGATAACGATTAAGTCAAACTCTTTCATACAGATTAATTCTCTCCATGGTTAAAGTCAGTTACCTAACCTGAGGCTTATCTCTTAGATATCTTCCAGTTTCTCCTCAAGCTCTTCCTCGGCTTCACCGGTTGTACCCCATTTAGCCACGATATATACCGAGGCCAGAAAAATCATTCCCCAGGCCATTGTTGCAAACTCCTGCGGAACATAGAGATCGAATAAACCGCTGATAACGCCTTCAAGTGAGAAAACGATTATAACCGGGCCGATAATTTCACGGGGCAGGAAATGATCCATGTATGTCTTCAGTTTTTCCCGCTTCATATCCAGAAATTGGAAGGAGCTGAGTTAAAAATCCTGTATTTCATAGCTTTCCTGCAGAATTTTCTCCAGCTGTTTCATTCTCTCCATATCGACATCTTTTGGAAGATACCTGTTCTTGGAGCTGGATTCGCTTCTGCTCTTCACGACTTCAAGCTGTTCCAAAGCAGTTAGACATGAACCTGCTACAGGCGCTGTCAGAGGAAAATTGTCGGCGAGCCGGGAGGAGGTAATCGAACGGCCCTGCTTCTCGGAAAAGTATCTTAGAGCAGCTCTCATAATGTAGAAATTCTGGGTTAGCTGTGAGAAGTTTCTGCCGTGAAGATCTTTCACCGTTTCAACTTCTTCCCTGAGACTTCTATCTCTAAGCTCCATCAAATGCTCCACCCGGGATTCGAACCCGGGACCGCCGCCTAACTTTAGGTAACACACAGGCCTTCAACAGGCAGTATTTTTCTGTGTGAGATCCATATAAGGACGGTGCTCTAACCCCTGAGCTAGTGGAGCCCGTTCTATGGTCGGCCGTCGAACGGCTCTCATCCCTACAATCTTGTTCTATCCGGGTAATCTAAAAAAGGCTTTCAACTATTTTGGATTAGCCTTTCAGAAATTTATAACTAGGGAAAGGATAGCTAACTATGGTTATCGACCCTGTAGCTGAGAAGAATTACGATAGCGATAGGGAAATTAATGAATTAATCGAAGATGTTTCATCCAAGGCTTGGATAGAGGAGCTTTATCACGATTTATCCGGCGAAACCGAGGATCTGGATAGAAATCTATCAGGTTTAGATCACGCACTGGAAAATTACTATTCCGAGAGCTAACGTGATTGTCAAGTCTTTTAAGTTTTCCAATGGATAGGTTATACATAACTATCATAGGTGACTTCTAATAATGCAGATGACCAACCAACAGCAGGCACAGTACGACCGTGGAATCACAATTTTCTCTCCTGACGGAAGACTTTTCCAGGTAGAGTATGCAAAAGAAGCAGTCAAGAAGGGAGCGACAGCTCTAGGATTGACATACGAAAACGGTGTAGTGCTGGCAGCAACCAGATCGAACAACCATCTAAAAGTCAGAAACCCGGAGAAAGTATTCAAGGTAGATGATCACCTGGGAATCGTCAACTCAGGGCTTGTAGCCGACGGAAGAACACTTGTCGACGAGACAAGAAACGAAGCACAGACTTACCTGATGACCTACGACGAAGAAATCCCTCCACCAGTACTGGCAAAATTCGTAGCTGACAGATGCCAGCAGTTCACACAGTACGGAGGAGTAAGACCTTACGGGGTCTCAACAATTACAGGAGGAGTGAAAGACGGTCAGCCTAAAGTTTACCAGACAGATCCTTCAGGAACCCTCAACCAGTGGAACGCCATCGCTATAGGAAAAGGCGGGCAGGACACAAAAGAACACCTTGAAGAGGAATGGAGCGAAGACCTCTCAGAAGATGACGCAGTTGAAATGGCTGTAGAAGCTCTCAGAAAGGGAGAAGAAGACATTGGACTGGAAAACATTGAACTGGCAATCGTCGATACAGAAGAACAGTACCGAAGAGTAGAGCCAGAAGACCTTGAGGAAAGAGGACTGGAATAAAAAATTCCCACATATCCCTGTACCTTTTTTATTCCAGCTTTCGATTAATCAGGCAAAAACCGTTTAACTTCTTGCAGACAATAACCCGGTATGGATACTTCAGACGCGATCAAGGTGCAGTACCGCGGAGACAAACAGTTCGAAATTCTTGTTGAACCTGACCTGGCGAAGGAAGCAAAACTGGAAGGCAAGGATCATGAAATTCAGAGAATGCTTTTCGTTCAGGAAATATTTACAGACGCTGGTGAAGGTGAGAGAGCTTCAACAGAGGAAATAGAGAAAGAGTTTAACACAAAGCAGATTATGGAGGCTGCGGAGGAAATCTTTGAGAAAGGGGATATGCAGCTGACAACCGAGCAGAAAGCCGAGATGAGGGAGGAGAAATGGAAACAGCTGGTTAATATGATCTCCAGACGGGTTCAGAATCCGAAAACCGGGAATCCTCACCCTCCTGACCGTGTGGAAAATGCTCTGGAGGAAGCCGGATTCAATGTTAACTGGGACTCAAACCTTGAGGACAAGTTTGAAGATGCAATCGATGAACTAAGACCGATTATACCGGTTTCACTCGATGAGAAAACGGTTGCTATACGGATACCGAATGACAAAGCCGGGAAAGCCTACGACAAACTTCAGCAAGCCGCTGAAATCGAGGAGGAGCAATGGGGGAACGACTACTTCACCGCACGAGTTACTTTGCCCGCAGGAGTTTTATCAGAACTAATTGACGAACTTCAGGATATGACCTCTGGACAGACCGAGATGAAGGAAGTCTAAATCTAGGAAAGCTGTTGTCTGACCTCTTCCCACTGGTAGGGGTTAAGATCATCTCCTCCTTCTTTGTAGTACATAAGGTTATCCGGGTTGTCAGAATGGTGTAAACCCAGGGTGTGAAGAATCTCATGTTTTGTAGTATCCCGGTTAGATTCCATATCTCTCCCAAATTCGACAGCCGATCGTGTTCCCAGAGCTATACCGGTGAACTCGTATCCTCCATCAGGGCCTTTGATATCCCAGGGAACAAGAAATACCTGAACCCCTAGAAGCTGATAAGCTGTGTCAATTCCAGAATACACACTGTCGGAATCTACTGACTCCGGGATCTCTGAGTTTCCAAGTATTTTGATAGCCTGTTCATGATTCTCTATACTATCGGAATCCAGGTTCTCACCGTACTCTATGCACATCGTGTTAACCCGATGCATAGAGAAGAAGTCCTCGACCTCATCGTAGAAAGATCTATCAATATTCAGATCGTCATAAACCCTGAAATCCACGATCATGTTGGGCTCGCCTTGAACCAGTTTACTGGGATCGTGATAGTTGAAGTCTTCCTCCACTCTATCCCTGAAATCACTGTTCTCAAAGTAACGGTCTGGAACACCGTTATATCCGTTGAAGAGATTGAGTTTGTCTTGTGCGAAGTTTCGTGTATCTCGGTGCGCAGACCCTTCAGTGATATTTAGAAATCCTACAGTAGTTAAGCCTTTAATCACATCTCTCCTCTTCACATTGAAAACCTCTAACTAAAAATAGTCTTCCCAGGGGCTATCAGCGACCTGAAGGCTGTGTACAAACTGAAGGTCGTATACAAATCTGTCATCAGATTCAGGTATTTTTTCTTCATCTTCAAAATCCAGTTTGTAGAGCTTGATATGTTCTCGTCTATTGTCTGCTCCTCCTGTGTATCTACCTAGGTCGGCAGTAACATAATCGTCTAGAACGACATCAACATTTTCTTCGATAAGATCCATTTCTTCTCCGATTTCATCCTCTGTTCCGATAGCTGCGGCGTAAAAACTAGGATTTTCAGCTTCTTCTGGCTGATCTTCTGGTTCAAACTCCAGATTGAACAGTCGACCATAGGTGAGGCTTCTCCGATCATATTCCAGTTCTTCAAGCGAAACTTCTCCTTCCATCTCGTTCAGTTCGGAGACAAGGTCTTCAGCCGTAACTGATTCTGCCCGTCGCATATATTTGTTACTGTAGAATAACACTTAATAATCTTTTCCTTCTTATACGGATTTCGTATTTAAGCTTTTCTCCCGGTTTAGGTATTATAAAAGCAGATTTTTCTGTGAGAAGAATAACTTGATAAATAGGTGCAAAATTTAAAATGTCACGTGTAAAAGAAGAAAAAGAACTAGTGACACCAGGAGATACCGTCTACGACGGGGATGAACTATATCCAAACTCTGGTGTCTACGAAGAAGACGACAAAATCATTTCAAAATATGTAGGCGTTGTAGAATACGGTCAGAACTCCGTAAGAGTAGTTCCAATGTCCGGAAGATATCTGCCGGAAGAGGGAGACATCATCATTGCAGAGATCTCAAGCGTAGGATACAACAACTGGAGAGCAGATCTGAACTCGGCTTACGACGGCATGCTGAGAATTGATGTCGCAGTGGACGAATACATTGATCTCGACGAAGACGATCTCACCGACTACTTTGATGTCGGCGACGCGATAGTAGTTGAGGTTTCCAGCGTAACCGAAGGATATGATGTCAACCTTTCAATGGAAGACAAAAGATGCAGAAAACTTCAGGGCGGACGGATCATAGAAATCTACCCTTCCAAAGTTCCAAGAGTAATCGGGAAGAAGGGTACAATGATCAAGCAGATCAAGAAAAAGACCGGATGCAAGATAATAGTAGGGCAGAACGGTCTTGTCTGGATCCAGGGAGAAAAAGAAAACCTGGCAGCGAAGACAGTCAGAAAAGTAGAGAAAGAAGCACATGTAGAAGGCTTAACCGATAAAATCGGTTACTGGCTTGACGAACAGCTTGACGAAATGGAAGGTGATCAATAATGAGTGAAGAAGACATAGAATTCTTTGACGAAGACGGAAAACGTGTAGACGGAAGAGAAAAAGACGATCTCAGACCAACCACTATGGAAGTAGGAGTCCTGGATGAAGCGGATGGATCAGCAATGGTCGAAACAGGGAACACAAGAGTAGTAGCATCTGTTTTCGGACCACAGGAACTCCACCCAAAACACCTGCAGGAATCGGACAGAGCAGTAATCAAGATGAGATACAACATGGCTCCGTTCTCAGTAGATGACAGAATGAACCCAGGGCCGAACAGAAGAGCAAAAGAAATCGGTTTAGTAGCGAAGAAGGCTCTTGAGCCGGCAGTAGAACTTGAAGAGTTCCCGAAGGCAGGGATTGATATTTCAATGGAGATCCTTGAATCCGATGGAGGAACCAGAGTAACAGGAATCAACGCAGCAGCACTCGCACTTGCCGATGCAGGAATCCCAATGAAAGGACTTGTATCAGCAACCGCAGCAGGTGTAGTCGAAGACACAGCAGTCCTGGATGTCAACGGACTGGAGGACAAGAAAGGAAATGCAGACATTCCAATCGCACTGATTAATGGAGGCGAAGACGTCACACTTCTCCAGATGGACGGAGACATTGGAAAAGATCTTCTTGACGAGTGTCTTTCACTTGCAAAGGAAGGATGCAGACAGCTGCATGAACAGCAGAGAAAAACCATTATAGAAAAATACGAAGCAGTCCGGGAGGACTACAAATAGAGGTGTCCGAAAATGACAGATTTTCTAAGATCGACAACACAAGGTGATGCAGAATAATGAAACTTAACCAGAAGACAATTCAGAAGATGGTTCAGGAAGGAGAAAGACTTGACGGCAGAGATCTCGACGAGTTCAGAGATATCGAAATCATCCCTGACTACATTCACGAGACAGCAGCAGGAAGCGCAAAAGTAACAATCGGCGACACACAGGTAGTAGTCGGACTTTCAGTCAGCCTGGAAGAGCCTTACCCTGACAGACCGAATTCAGGTACAATCGTTACAAACGCAGAGCTTGCACCAATGGCAGCCCGGGAATATGAATCCGGGCCTCCGCAGGAAGATGGAGTAGAACTTGCAAGAGTAGTTGACAGAGGGATTAGAGAAGCAGAAGCAATCGACCTCGAAGATCTCTGCATCGAGCCAGGAGAGAAAGTCATGACAGTATTCATCGACGCACACATCCTGAACGACGATGGAAGTCTGATCGATGCATGTTCGCTTGCTGCGATGACAGCACTGAAGACAGGTACGCTTCCAGAGTACGACGAAGAGACAGATACTCTGAACCGGGATAACCGTGAAAGAGATATCCCTCTTCAGGAAGAACCGATAACAGTTACAGCACACAAGATCAACGGCGAGATCGTCTGGGACACAACAGGCGAGGAAGAAGACGCACAGGGATCAAGACTAACCGTCTCCATCAACGAGCACGGCAACATCGTCGCGATGCAGAAAGGAGAGACGGATCCATTCACACAGCAGGAAATCATGGATATCGTCGACGAAGCAGAGGACAAAACCGGGAAACTAAGGGAGCAGCTGGAAACTGCAACGGGAGAATAAAAAGATTTCTCCCCCCTTTCTTTTCCATAAAGGTGAACACAAAAAATGCCACGTAAAAACAGTTCGTCCAAGAGATTTGGATCAAGATACGGCAGTAAGACCAGAAGAAACGTAGATGAAGCAGAGAAAAGAGACTCCAAATGCGGAGAATGCGGTGAAGAACTTGAAAGACAGGCAGCCGGAATCTGGGAATGCACAGGATGCGGAAAAAAGATTTCAGGAGGATCCTACAGAGCCGATACAGGAGCAGAGGAAATGCTTGACAAAGCACTTCAGGTCGGTACAGAAGAACTTGAAGAAGCACAGGAAATAGTAGAAGGTGATCAATAATGTCTGAAGATGTAGTTGAAGAAGACACTGTAGAATCAATAGAAGAACCTGAGGAAGATGAAGAGATCAAGACAGGATACGTATGTGTAAGCTGTGAGGAAGAAGTCGAAATAAATCCTGTAGAGGACAAGATTATCTGTCCTTCATGCTCGCACAGAGTCCTACTGAAGAAAAGACCTGAGCAGGGCAAAACCGTCAAAGCAAGATAATGCAGTCAAAGGTAACGGTCGATTCAGAGAAACCGGAAGAACTCAGGAAAGTGCTCAATCAGAGTCTTGAAACCGAAGGCCCGGTAAAGCACAGCCTCAAAACCGGGAAAAATTCGATTAAAATTAACACGGAGACAGACACCCTAGGACAGTTAAGAGGGTGTACAGATACGGTTTTCCGACTGACCACACTATCAAAAAAGATACTTGAAAGGTGAACAAACTTATGGAAGAACAAGACGCACAGCAGGCGCTGATGGAAATGCAGAAAAACCAGCAGCAGATGCAGCAGATCGTACAGCAGAAAGAAGAAACCGAATCAGAACTTCAGGAATCAAAGAAAGCTCTTGAAGAGCTAGAAAAAGGAGACGACGGAGAGGTCTACAGACAGGTAGGCAACATTCTTGTCGCAAAAGACAGAGACCAGCTCCGGAACGAACTTGAAGAGAAAGTTGAAGATCTCGAAGTAAGACAGAAGAGCCTGGAGAAGAAAGAGGATCAGCTCCAGTCCAAGCTTGAAGAAGCACAGCAGAAAATGATGCAGCAACAGCAAGGGTGAAAGAATGCTGAAAAACGTGTCAGCCCTGGCGGAGAGAATGAGAGATATCGCCGAGCAGGGCTCAATACCCTCCAATGTTTCAGAAATGCTTAACGAGGCAGCTGACAAACTGGAAGATGAAGAGGAGGAACTTTCAGTAAGAGTCAACACAGCCGGCTCACTTCTGGATCAGATCAGCAACGATCCGAATATAAAACAGCACACCAGAACAGAGATCTGGAACCTGGCTTCACAGGTAGAAAACCTGAACGATTAAGCCAAATTATAAAAATATCACCAATTTAGTGTTAACTAAGAGGTAATCAAAACATGGCGCTAGGATTTCTCAACTCAGGAGACAACGAAACAGAAAACATTGTCGACGACGACTTCGTCGAACTCGACGCAGAAATGACCGAAACCGATCAGAAAGTAGTAATCAGAGCAGAAACTCTGAAAGAGTTCAAAGATGTGGAAAAAGTACAGGAACACCTGCGCAACAACCATATTGTCTGGGTAAACATCCAGCCACTGAAAAACAAGGATATGGCAGACCTCAAAAGAGCCGTCAAAAGACTGAAGAAAACCGTCAAGTCCATCAACGGAGATATGGCAGGAGTAGACGAAGAATGGATAGTTACCTGCCCGGAATACGCCGAAATCGCAAGAAGCAGCGACAAGGTAGAAGAGTAAAAACCTATCCTCTCTGCACTGATTTTACATGTCCAGCGATCTTTTCAAGAGCACAGGCCACTCCCTTGGTAGCCTAGAGCAGGATCTTTCTGAAGTCTATGACTACAATATTGATCTCAGAGTAAATTATGAGGAGGAACCAGAGATTATCTTATTGGATGACTGTGTCGTAATGGACTACCTTAAGAAACGGGGCAGAAGATCGGAAAGTAGACAGTTTGGGGACAGCTATTTTGAAGGCCCCCAAGATATAGAAAAACTTCTAAGAGATAACACAGGAGAAATCCTGATACCGGAGAGGTTTAATTCTCCAACTTCAAGATTTGGTTCAATTTCTGATGAAAAAGAGGAAGAACGCTTAGAGCTACTGAAAGAAGAAACAGATTTTATAGATATAGAAGGAATAAAACCCAGAGAAGGATTCAGAGAGTCCGAGCACGCCGATCACCGAGATATAAGAATAGCAGAGTTCGGCTATAGTAACGACTCTGTAATTGTGACTTATGACGATGATTTCCTGAAGTTCCCTGTGAACTATACCACTCCGGGAATGCTTCTGTAATTAATCATTCATATTTTTCTCAATACCCAGTTCTTTCTGGATGTCGTTGATGTTTTCCTCAAGGTTATCGATCTTATTCATCAGGTTGCCTGTACCGAACTCAACGAACTCTTTAACGCACTCCTTACAGTAGAGGTTGTCATTGAAGCGCATAGCATTTTCCGGAAGACCACCAGGCTTGTAATCATCTTCTTCAGGATCTTCTCCTCCGAAATCAAGAATCTTACCGCATTCACTGCATTTCTTCTCGTATACCATGACAAACTAATAGTTCTCTCCACCTAAAAAACTGATCTATCAAGAATCAGCCAGGTAAAGACCAGAGTCAAGCCGAACGAAATTACCGAAGCAGTGAAATTACCTTCAAAATAGAACATCAGGCCGGTGAAACCTGCTATAGCTATCAACAGCAGTTCCAGAAAAATCAAGGGCAGATCTGAACCTTTCCTCTCCAGCACCATGACTGGATTTGGTCAGGTTCAGTTAAAACAGTTAAGAAAAATGGAATCCGGCTACTAGTTCAGCCGTGTAACATCCAGATTCTGAGGAGCTGATGTATCTATATGAAGTGCTTTGTGGATGCCGGAAGCAAGCTGGAAGCACTTCTTCTCCTCACCGTGGTTTGTCAGCACCTTGTTAGGCGAAGATCTCAGGTTCCGGCAGAAGTTGATGATCTGCTGGCGGTCGCTGTGAGCAGAGAAACCTGAAACTGTTTCCACATCCATATTCATCTCAACTCTTTCACCGTTAACCTGGATTGAATCAGCGCCGTTCTGAATCTTTCTACCAAGAGTGCCGTCTGCCTGATAACCTACAAAGATCAGGGCGTTTTTCTCGTTCGAGGCCAGGTTCTGGAGGTAGCTCATAATAGGGCCTCCTGTAACCATACCTGAAGTAGTCAATATAACTGCCGGCCCGGAATCCATGGCTTCTTTTCTCTCGTTATGGCTTCCAACCGGGTGAAGATTGTCTTTCAGGAAAGGCGAGTTTTCCTCTTCAAGTATCTTTTTCTGGACTTTTTCAGACAAAAACTCGGGGTAAGCTGTGTGAAGTGCATTTGCATCGTTGATCATTCCATCCATGTAGACAGGGTAGTCGAAGTAGTCCCTATCTAGTTCATCCGCAAGCATCCCGAGGATTTCCTGTGATCGGCCTACTGCAAACACCGGAACCACGACCTTTCCTCCTTTGTTGAGGGTCTGCTTCATCTTAGAGAGGAACTTCTTCTGCGCTTCTTCCCTAGGCTGCTGTTTGTCGCCTCTTCCACCATAAGTGGATTCAGTAATCATTGTCTCAACCCTCTGGAAGTTGGTATCTGCAGGTCTAAGCATTTCCGACTGATCGTAGTTGTAGTCTCCTGTGTAAAGAATGTTGTGCAGTCCTTCTCCAACATGGATATGAACAAGCGAAGAACCAAGGATGTGCCCTGCATTCTTCAGCGTCAGCCTCATATCAGGTGTAATATCTGTTACCTCGCCGTAATCCGGTGTAATCGTTCGCTTCACCGCCTGCTTGATATGTGATGAATCATAAGGCGCAGAAGCTCCCTCGGAATGAGCGATCCCGATGTAATCCAGAGTATTCATAATCATGAGATCTCGGGTAGGCTTCGTACAGTAAAGCGGGCCGTCATACCCCATCTTGTACAGATAAGGAATCATTGTCGCGTGATCCGCGTGTGCGTGGGAAAGCACAACCGCATCCAGTGCCTGTAAATCCAGCTCCGGAGCGTTCAAATACGGAAAGTTATCCTGAGAACCTGGCTCCGCGCTCGGGTTGATACCTGCATCCATCAAAACATTCGACTCCTCTGACTGAAGCAGGAAGCACGATCTTCCAACCTGGCGACATCCGCCAAGACCGGAGACTCTGATCCATTCATCTCCAACCGATTTATCCAGCCGGATCTTTTTCCCTACATCATGGAGAAAGTCCTTTCTGAACTCGGGATCCTCTACAGTTAACTCCCTAGCCCTATCAACTACTTTGGAGCTGATCGCAGGAACCCTCTCAACCTGAGGATCCCACAGAGATGCCTCCTTAATCTCCTGCAGACCGCTTCCACCGGAGCCTATAACATTGCCCGGCTTCTCCGCTCTAATTATAACTTTTCCAAGCGAAGGCTGGAAAATCATGTCATCCAGGCCTGCTTCATCACCTATAGTATCCTTTATCTTCTTCTCGGCTGTTTCAGGCTCGGTGAAAAGCTTGCTTGAAGGCCTGACCTCTACCCTTTTCTTGAGCTCTGAAACTATTTTCTTAACCGTGTCCGAGTTATCCAGGAAGAAATCCTTATCATCCGTGTAGATAACTATGTCCGATCCTTCAAACCTCAGATCATCTACCGATACGCCTGAGGGTATAAACTCTTCAACTTCTTCTAGTTCTTCTGCTGACATAATAATTCAATCCCTTTATTCTAGTATAGATTAACGAAATAGATGATGAAAAGAGGTGAAAGCCTCTATTCAAGCTTTGACTTGACTTCCTTCTCCTCAAGGACTTTAAAGCCGTCCTCTGTAATCTCTGCGACCATTATCCCGTTCCCGGATGCTGTATCTCTCTCCATTGCTGCCTGAACTGCTCTCGTCGCAAGCTTCTTTCCTTCCTCGTGGTCTAGATCTGTTTCGTATTTGTCTTCCAGAACTCCGTAAGCCATCGTGCTTCCGGATCCTGTAGCCGTGAATCTTTCATTCTTCATAAGGCCTCCAGCCGGATCAAGATCGTAAATTACTCCTTTACCATCTTCAATTCCTCCCAGGACGAACTGGTTCATGAACGGCATCATCTTGTTGCCGTGGAGAATATTCGCAAGAAGTGTTCCGGCTCCTTTAACTGTGAGCTCTTTCGTCTCAAGTTTATGGAGCTTGAGCTGTGACCTCATTACTCTGACAATTTTCTGGGCATCCCCAACGCTTCCAGCGATGGTTAAACCAATTTTATCGTCAAGCTTGTAGATCTTCTTAGCATACTTTGATGATGTTAAATGCCCCAAAGATGCTCTTCTATCCGCTGCCAGAATTACTCCATCCTCAGTAGTAAGTCCGATCGTTGTTGTCCCTGTTTTGAAGCCTTCCGCCTTTTCTTCATTATCTAGTTTAGTGTTCTGCATTATTATCACGTCCAGAAACCTGAAAGACAAACGTCCTATCCTAATGTAGACCTCTCAGTTTTAAATAGGTATTCCGAACTTATCCTGCAGGTCTAGGAACCGCCAACTTCTAAACTTTACCGCACCAATTACAGCTTGAAAAGGTAGTAAATACAGATATGAACTTCAAAGAACTTGGAATTAAAAGAAATATTGTAAAGAACCTCGAGGAAAACGGCATCACAGAGCCGACAGAGGTACAGAAAAAATCCATACCGAAAATATTCGACGGAAAAGATGTACTGGTCGAATCAGAGACAGGATCAGGAAAAACACTGTCCTTCTCACTCCCAATAATCGAAAATATACAGGAAGGAGAGGGAGTACAGGCAATAGTGCTTTCACCTACAAGAGAACTAGCGAAACAGATCACAGCCGAGATAGAGATGGCATCCGACACAGATGTTGTAACGATCTACGGAGGAGTAGATTATGAACCACAGATCCAGGGCGCGAAAACAGCTTCAATAGTCGTCGGAACACCCGGTAGAACACTTGACCTCTTGAAACAGGGCAAAGTCGATCTGGACAACCTCGACTACTTTGTACTGGATGAAGCCGACCGAATGCTTGACATGGGATTCCAGGACGAACTCGAACAGATAATAGATTTCTGTCCTGAAGAGAGACAGAACTTACTTTTCGGAGCAACAATTCCACGGGAACTCAAGAAGATGTGCGACCGGTACTCAATTGACCCGGAGATCATCAGGATCAAAGCATCACACCACACCAGAAACCTTGACGAGAAATACATTGATGTCGACTCAAACAGGAAAATCTCCGCACTCTACACACTTCTCAAAGAACGAGACACGGATCTCTCGATTGTGTTCTGCCGGACAAAAGCGACAACCCGCTGGCTGACTGACAAACTGAAGAAAAACGGTATCAAGGCACAGACACTTAACGGCGACATGAGCCAGAACCAGAGGGAAAAGACAATCAAAGACTTCAAAGAAGGAAAATTCAATGTGGTTGTAGCGACAGATGTTGCGGCTAGAGGCCTTGATGTAGAAAATGTGACTCATGTTTTCAACTACAATGTCCCGGACAAACCGGACACATACACCCATAGAGTAGGCCGAGCCGGTCGACAAGGTAAGGAAGGAGAAGCAATCACACTGCTCGAATCAGACGAACATTCCAAGTTCCGGAGAATCAAAAGAAAGAAAGACGGGATCTCAAGAATGGATAAAGACAACCTTAACCTAAGAAGCGTGAAGACATGACATGAGCCGAGAAATAGAAGAGAAAATAACGGAGACGACAGAAGATCTTGTCCGGTTTGAAACGGTCAAGGGGAACGACGAAGAGTTCAAATCTGCCTTTGACTACATTGAAAATTACTTCTCCAAGACCGACCTTGAGGTAGAGACGTACGAGTTCAACGAATTCAGAACTATGATGGTTCTTAATGACCCGGATCCGGAAATCATGCTGCACGGCCACATAGACGTGGTTCCAGCAGAAGACGAGATGTTTGAACCTGAAGTCAGGGACGGAAAAATTTTCGGGCGAGGAACAGGCGACATGAAAGCAGGGATCGCCACCCTGATGGAACTCATGGGGAACAAGGTAGAAGGAAGTGATATTCCTGCAAGCCTGATGATTGTCTCAGACGAGGAAATCGGTGGTTTCAACGGCGCCAAGAGAATAGTCGAAGAAGACCTGTATAGTCCCGAATTCGTCATCAGCGCGGAACCAAACAACACTGAAGGATACCTGGAAGCAGTTATTGAACAGAAAGGAATCATGCGGGCGGAAATCTCAGCTACAGGGAAAAACGCCCATGGTTCAAAACCTTGGGAAGGCGAAAACGCTGCCGAAAAACTATGGAAAAATTACGCCACAGTCAAAGAGAACTTTGAGGGATCTGAAGATAACTGGAACACAACAGTTAACCTCGGGGTTTTCAATTCAGGCGAAGCGTTCAACGTGGTGCCAGACGAAGCCGAAGCCAAGCTCGATATCCGTTGGACAGAGGACTATGATCCCGATGAAATCCAGGAAGATCTTGAATCGATAGAAGGACTTGATTTTGATGTGCTGGCGGTAGATCCGATGTTGAAGACAGATCCGGAAAACCAGTACATAGAGATGCTTCAGGAAACCTCGAGAAAAGTAATCGACGGAAAGTTGGAATTAACCCGGAAAGAGGCTGCAAGCGATGTAAGGCATTTCTCAGGCGCCGGAATACCAGGGATAGTTTTCGGCCCAGAAGGATACGGAATCCATGAAGACGGAGAATACGCGGACATCGAAAGCTTCCGAGACTATTACCGGATTATGGAGGACTTTCTAGAAGAAGCTGACGAAATTTAACGAAATTTCCTCTTCCTGACCTCTATATCCTTCCGTATATCCTCTCCAGAATTCCTCATTTCTCCCTTTCTGACCACTATCTCTCCATCAACTATAACATCAGAGACATTTCCACCGAAGGAGTAAACCAAGTTGGAGATCAATCCTTTTTTGCCGTGAACAGGATTCATTTCCGGTCTTTCTAAATCTATCATAATTAGATCTGCTTTCTTTCCGATTTCTATAGAACCGATCTCATCTTCCATGCCAAGAGCTTTTGCACCGTTTATTGTCATCATATCCAGAACTTCCTGTTCGTGAATATCCCGAGGATCATCTCTTTTATGTAGAAGAGCCGTCAGCTTCCCTTCCTCAAACATGTTCAAATTATTGTTTGACGCGACGCCATCCGTACCTAAAGCCACATTTATACCTCGTTCAAGCATCACCGGCACTTCAGCAACACCAGAACCCAGTTTCAGATTGGCGGAAGGGTTGTGAACTACTGAACCGCCTTTCTCCGACAGAATATCAAGATCATCTTCACCCAGCCATACACCGTGAGCTGCAATCAGATCCTGATTCACAAGTCCAAGACTGTCAAGATACTGAACCGGGGTCAACCCGGTCTCCTCTATACAGTCCTTCACCTCCTCCTTTGTCTCAGAAACATGAATATGGTATGGAACATCGAAGATCTCAGAATAGTCTCGGGTTTCAAGCAACGCATTTTCAGAAGCTGTGTAAACCGCATGAGGAGCAAAACCAGGTTCAACCAGATCATTTTCTTGGTACTTCTCGACAAACTCTAGGGCTTCCTCAATATCTTCACGGCCTCCATCCTGATCAATAATACCTTCAGACAAAACCGCTCTAATACCGGTTTCCTCCACCGCTTCCGCAACCTCGTCCATATGGAAGTACATGTCATTGAAAGTGGTGGTTCCAGTTTTCAGCATCTCGGAAATCCCGAGCACCGCACCTAGGTAGGCATCCCGTGGTTTAATCTTCTCCTCGGAAGGAAAAATATCCTCTTCCAACCAGTTCTGGAGCTGTTTATTATCGGAAATACCTCTCAAAAGCGTCATAGCAACATGAGTATGACTATTTACCAGACCCGGCATCACAACCTTTTCCCGACAGTCAATAACATCATGACCACGAGAATCCAGATTCTTCCCAATCGCGGAGATTCTGTCCCCATCTATTTTCAGATCTACATCTTCCAGAACCTTTCTATCACTGTTCTGCGTGACAAGGTACCGGATGTTTTTGAGTATCACAAAGCTAGGTTAGAAGACAAAATATAATAAGAAAATGAAAAGAGAGGTAAATCAGTAATTCTTCGCGAAGTATGCCCATCTCTTGGCTTTTTCTCCACAGACCGCGCATTCGCCGTCGATTTCTTCGTCTTCTTCCTGGATACTCCCCGGTTTTGAGTCTTCTCTGAACGGTAGAACCACAATTTCTGCTGATACTTCGTCCTTGACTTCTTCCTCGCATTCCTCGTTTCCGCACCACCGGGTTTTGACATAGCCCCGACTTTTTCCAATTGTACCTAGAATTTCGTTCTTGGATTCTGCCTTTCTAATATTGGATTCAAGGTAGTCGGCTAGTTCGTCGTAGAGACCGTTTTGCACCGAGTCAAGCAGGGAATCTGTTTTAGCTTTGACTGCTTCAAGATTGAAGGAGGTCTGTTCGCCGTTGTCTCTTCTGACCGCGGTAACTTCTTCGTCCTCCATTTCATTTGGCCCGACTTCTATTCTCAGCGGCACTCCTTTCAGCTCCCATTCATTGTACTTGTAACCCGGTGTTCTGTGATCCCGGTCATCCAGTTCTACCCGGAAATCGTCTTTTAATTCCTCTCTAACTTCTTCCGCGTACCCGACTACTTCCGACCGATTGTCTCCCTGGTGGATCGGAACAATCACAACCTGGATAGGTGCGATGCTTGGAGGTAGTCTAAGCCCATCGTTGTCGCCGTGCGCCATAATTAGAGCGCCGATTGTTCGGGTGCTTAACCCCCAGCTGGTTGTCCAGCAGACAGATTCCTCAGAATCCTTATCCTCAAATGTAATGTCAAATGCTTCCGCGAAATGCTGTCCTAACTGATGCGATGTTCCAGACTGGATTGATTTTCCGTCAGGCATCAAGGTCTCGATTGTTGTAGTATACTTTGCTCCCGGGAACTTGTCATGCTCCGGCTTGTAACCCAGAATGCTTGGGATAGCGAGATGGTTCTCAATAACTTCCTGATACTGGTTCAGTCTCAGCATTGTCTCTTCATCCGCAGATCCCTCTGTTGCGTGAGCTGTGTGTCCTTCCTGCCATAGGAACTCACGGGTTCTGAGGAAAGGCCGGGTATCTGTCGCCTCCCACCGTACCACATTCGCCCACTGGTTCAGTCTCATAGGGAGATCTCTGTGGCTTCTAATCCAGTCGCTCATAAACGGTGCGATAATAGACTCGGAGGTCGGTCTGATCGCCAGTCTCTCCTCCAGCTCTTTATTCCCTCCCTGGGTTACCCAGGCAACTTCAGGATCGAAACCTTCGACAATATCAGATTCCTTTTCCAAGTAGCTTTCCGGGATGAAAAGCGGGAAGTAAGCATTATCGACACCTGTCTCCTGTATTTTTTGATCAAAGTTTTCTTTGATTGATTCCCAGAGCTTCATTCCCCACGGCTTGATAACCATACATCCTTTAACCGGCGCATAATCCGCCAGATCGGCTTTCTTGACAACTTCTGTATACCATTCATTTGGATTCTTCTGTTTGTCCGTGGTTATCCCGAGTTCTTGCGACATGTAGAATTCTCAATCGGAAAGATTAATGTGTCTGTTGGAAACCTCAACCCTGTAACTCAGGGAAGCTCCTCCAAAACCTGGTTTATTTCGCCCCTCGAACAACATGACCGTACTTCATCAAACCAACGAATATAGCGCCCCCAAACGCATTCCCGATGGTTGCAAGCGATAGGAAAGCCAGGTAATCAGTCAGAGTTATACTTGAAGCTGTTAAAAGTCCGAACAACACCTCGACATTTCCTGCGATTGAGTGAGGCAGGTGAAGCATTCCGATTGTCGCTGTAACCATCCAGATAACAAACACCCTGCTTAAAGTATCCTGAGCAGCTGAAACAAGCCAGGCCAGCAAACCCATAAGCCAGCCGGCAAATATCCCTGCGATAAACAGCCAGTGAAGCTGATGGCTGACAAGTTTCTGTGCTATAGTTTCGAAAGCAGCAGCTTCAATAACACCAAGCCCCGGCATTAAGAGTACTGCTAGAGCTGTAAAAACAAGACCGCCTACCACATTCCCGATGTAGACAATTCCCCACAGCCGGGCAAGACTTCTAATCGATGCCTCGCCGTCAATCACCGGCATAACCGCTAAAGTGGTGTGCTCTGTGAAAAGCTCGGAACGACCAAGAATAACAAAGATAAACCCAACAGAGTAAGCGCTCGCCAGTAAAAGTTCTGTAGTTAGATCACCGTAACTTCCTGCTGAAAGAGTAAGTATAACCCCCATCAGTAAAGGCCCGAAACCTATGTCCAGTCCTGCGGAGAAACTGGAGAGCAGAAGCCCGCCGGTCTCCCTGTTGATCTCGTGGGATCCTTTCTCAATCATCGACTGTAGAACTTCCCGGGCCGGTTTCATGCTAGGTTGTTTTAACCGAAGTTTTGAATACTTTTATTCCAGCTCCCGGAACTTAGAATTATGAAAGCAGTAATCCTTGACATGGATGGAGTTATAGTAGACACGGAGAACCACTGGGCGGAAGCCGAAAAAGAGATTTACAGAGAAGCAACCGGAGAATCTGTGGATACAAAGCAGTACTCCGGTATGAGCATCACCAACACCTACCATGAACTCTCCGAAAAATTTGGAACTGAAGTGTCCGAAGAAGAGTTCCTCCAGCTGTACGCTGATAGAGCTGAGAAAATTTACCGTGAAAAAGCCTCAATAAGAGACGGTATGAAAGACCTAGTTGACAAACTCAGCTCTATAAACAGGCTTAAACTCGGTATGGTGACAGGATCTTACTGGCCGGAGTATGTGATCGAACGGTTCAGTCTTGAGTTTGACGAAGTCATAACCCCAGAGGAAATTTCAGGAAATGGAAAGCCAGAGCCGGAAATATACAGTTTAATGCTGGAAAGACTCGGAGTCAAATCTAAAGAAGCTCTAACTGTCGAAGACAGCGATCCCGGAGTTTCAGCCGCCAAATCCGCAGGAATATACTGCATAGGTTTAAGAGGAACGGAAAACCAGACACTGGAAGAAGCAGATGAAATCGTAAACTCTCCCTCAGATCTGTTTGAACGGATTTCCTCAATTATCTGACCTACCAGAATTATTAAACCTGAATCAAATACCCTCTTTATGCCTCTGGAAGCAGTCATATTTGATATGGACGGCGTTCTTTCCGACACACAGAGACTTCATGCCCAAGCGCAGTCCCAGGTTCTGAAAAACTATGATGTGGAGATGCCGCCGGAAGAGATAACAAGGAAATATGCAGGCAGAGAGCCAGGAACGCTTTTCCGGCAGGAAACCGATACCAATAAACCGATGGAAGCGCACGCAGAAAAGCAGGAACTTCTCCATCAATTGGTTGAAAACAATGGTGTCGAAAAGATTGAAGGAGCAAAGAAACTGGTTAAGAATCTCCACGAAGAATACTGTTTGGCGGTTGCCTCATCGTCACAGCCTGAGTTTATACAAAAAGTTGTAAGTGACCTCGAACTAGAGGATTATTTCGATTGTATTGAAAGCGCAAGCGAAGTGGAAAACGGAAAACCAGCACCCGATGTGTTTCTAAAAGCTGCAGAAGACTTAGGAGTTGAACCTGAGAACTGTATAGTAATTGAAGACGGCCGAAGCGGTATGAAAGGAGCTAGAGAAGCCGGAATGGTCTGCATAGGTTTAGTTAATGGAAAGGGAGATTACCCTGCACACGAAACAGTAGAAAGCCTAAAAGAGCTGGATAGAAACTATATGCAGAAACTGCATAAAAACTTTAGATCCTGAGTCGGCACCTTCAAGATATTGTACACAAAACTTGTTTTAACTAGAGATGTAAACTTCTGAGTATGGAGGAGCACCGGTGCAGTGAGTGCGGGAAGATTTTCTCGGAAGAAGAACTGCTTGAGAGACATATAGAGCTTGAGCACGGCGGGAATGCCGGGAAAGAGGCTGTGGACAAGGGAAGATTTTCGATCTCCGGTATCAGCCGGGAAAACGTCTTCGGCCTGATCTTGGGCGTAGTGCTTGCAGTGGTTCTGATAGCTGGTTTCAATTATGTGAATGCAGATAAGCCGGTAGAAGTTACTGTTGTGACATGCGGTAACTGCAGTTACTCCGAGTTCAGAGATAGTACAGGAGAGCTTTTCGACGTGGAATACCGCGAGGTAAACTACTCGTCGAGTGAAGGACAGAGACTGATCGAGAAGTACGATCTGTACTATGTACCAGGATTCATATTTGAGAAAGAAGTAGAGGATCGTGAAAACTTTACACGCATAAAGTCTGTAGTTGTCGAGTTCGATGAATCCTATGTTTTGCCGGATAAAGGTGTTACTGCAGCTCAGAGGGTCAGCGACGGAAAATCACTGGATCGGGAACATAGATAAAAGATTCTTCCCAGCCTTATTTGTATAGATGAAGATTTCTATAATAAGCGACACACATTTCGGCTACAAATGGAACGAGGAACGGGGAGAAGACAGTTTTGAAAACGCCAAAGAAGCATTTGAGCGGTCGCTTGACTCCGATCTTATAATACTCCCGGGAGATCTTTTTGACAAAAAAATACCGAAACAGGAGGTGCTTGACAAAGCAGCAGATGTTTTCTCCAAAGCTATGGATGGAGAGAGAACCGTAGAGTCGGACAAAGAACTGGGAATCCACGGCTCGGGAATTCCTGCGGTTGCAATCCATGGAACACATGAGAGACGGCCACGAGCCTACACTAACCCTATTGAATTAATGGCTGATACCGGTCACTTACACCACCTAGACAACGAAAAGACGGTTTTCGAGAAAGACGGTGAGAAAGTCGCTGTATTTGGATTGAGCGGGGTTCCTGAGAGGTATGCAGCGAAGGCACTGGAGAAGTTTGGCCCCGAACCTGTGGAGGACGCATTTAATATTCTGGTAGTGCATCAGTCAATCGAAGGTTTTGTCTACACCAGCGACGACCATGACTATCTTTCACTGGAAGACTTTCCGGAAGGTTTTGACTTGATAATAAACGGTCATATCCACTGGTACAACCTTGAAAGATTCAAAGAAAACGAGGACAAACCGTTGATCCTGCCCGGTTCTACAGTTACAACCCAGATGAACAAGATAGAGGCGGAGAAACCGAAAGGCTTTGTCCGTTTAGACACCGAAAAAAGAGAGATGGAGTTTGAATCACTGGAAAATACAAGGAATGTACATTATATTGAGATCGAGGTCGACGGAGAAGAATGGACAGAGGTCAAGGAAAGAGCTATAGAGAAACTGAAAAATATTGATGAAGACAAAAAACCTCTGGTTAACCTTAAGATCAAAGGAGAAACTTCCGGCAGAGTAAACCCTCGGGAGCTGAAGAAAATGTTCAGAGATGAGATGTTCCTGAATATCAACTCCTCGCTAAACTCTGTTATGGAGAACGGGGAAAGCAACGCTTTAGATGAAGTTGACGATCCCTGGAACGAAGGTAAGAGAATACTGTCAGAGAAAGTGAAATCCGATCTGGAAGTAGACGAGTCAGAGCTTCTGGAGATGCTGGAGCAGGGAAAACCGGATGAAGCCAGCGATTTCCTGAAGAAGAAAGTTGGTGATGAAGAATGATCGAAAAAGTAGAGCTGAAGAACTGGAAGTCCCACCACGAAACAGAACTGGAGTTTGACGAAGGAGTTAACGCTTTAATCGGGACAATGGGCTCCGGTAAATCCTCTGTTATGGAAGCGGTTGTGTTCGCATTCTACGGAACCACACCCGCCCACAACTCCCGGGAGATAACTCTAGACGACCTAATCAGGAGAAACCCTTCACAGGCAGATGAGGCAATGGTGAAGGTCGAGTTCAAGATCGGCGATGAAAACTATTCTGTTAAAAGAGAGATCGAACGAGGTAAAGGCACGACACACAGCGAGCTCAGAAAGGACGGGGATTTAATCGAGGCGCCGAGCACTCGAGAAGTAACGGAACAGGTGGAGAAACTTCTGGGACTGAACTTCAAAGCTTTCTCAAGAGCTATCTACTCTGAACAGAACAATCTAGATTTGTTCCTGAATATGAGGCCAGGAACCCGGAAGAAAAGAATCGACGAACTACTTGATATTGACCGTTTCGAGGAGGCGAGGAAGAACACTGTCAAAGTAGAAAACAACATGAAGAAAGAGTTAGAAGACCGACAGGAAGCACTGGGCGAACTTGAGGACGAGATAGACCAGGAAGAACTCGAAGAACTGGACGAAGAGATAGAGGAAAAAAAGGAGAAAACAGAAAAGCTAGAAAAATCACTTGAAAAGAAAGAAGAGAAACTGGAGGAAAAAAATAACGAACTGGAAGAGCTTGAAGAGAAGAAGGAAAAAGTTGAGAAACTGGAAGAGAGAAAGACCAAGCTCGAGACAAAAAAGGAATCGGTTCAGGAAAGAATTGACGAAGCCGAGGAGAAGATTGAAGGTGTGGAGAACCCTGAAAAAGAACTGGAAAAAGCACGGGAACTCAAAAATGAGTTAGAAGAGAAACGGGAGAAACTTGGAAAACTTGAGGAGAAAAAGAAGTACCTGGAAAACGATACTGAAGACCTTGAAGACGAAATAGAAGAACTGGAAGTAGAGGTAGAAAAATTTGAGGAGTTCGAGGAAATTGAAGACGAACTTGAAGAAATTAAACAGGAGATAGACCGGATCAAGGAGGAAGGAAACAGTTTCTACGCCGAGAGAATTAACTTGGAGGAAAGCCTGGAAACTTTGAAGGAGACAGATGGAGAATGCCCAACCTGCGGACAGGAAATGGATAATGAACATAGAGAAAAAGTTGTATCAGAGAGAAAACAGGAGATCAAACAACTGAAAGAAAAGGAGAAAAAATTAAGAGAGAAGCTTGAAGGAAAAGACAAGCAAAAAGAAGAGCTTGAAGAGAAAAGAGATGAACTCCTGGAGTACAAATCCTCTGAAGAGAAGCTTGAAGAAAAACAGGAAGAAATTGAAGAGAAAAAAGAGAAACTGGAGGAAATAACTGAGGAAGTTGAAGAGCTCGGAGAAGATGTGTCTGAAGAGAAACTTGAAGAGACGGAAAAGAAAATCGATAGACTGGAGCATGTCGAGAAAATCGAAGAGCTTGAACAGAAGAAAGAACATATTGAAGAGAAACTGGAGGAAACCGCAGAAGAGCTTGAAGAAATCGAGTTCGACGGTGAGAAACTTGAGAAACTTAGAGACGGGATATCCGAACTGAAAGAGAAAAGATCTGCGGAGAAACAGGAACTGAAGTCGGAGAAAGAGATAGTCGAGGAGAAACAGAAAAGACTTGAACAGATGCAGTCACAGGTAGAGAAAAAACAAGAGCTTGAACAGAAAGTGGAGAAACTTGACCAGGTACTTGACTATATCCACAGCTACAAAACCGGTTTGAAGGAGACACAGGTTGAGTTAAGACAGAAATTTGTCTCGAAACTGAACAGGTTAATGGATGATATCTGGACGCAGATATACCCGTACGACGACTACTACTCGATCAGACTGAATGTAGAGGAGGACTACCTTGTCGAAGTCCTTGACTCAGACAACAACTGGATCTCCGCTGAAGCCGAAGTATCGGGCGGGGAAAGACATTCCGCAGCGCTGGTAATGAGACTGGCGTTAAGCTTCACACTGTCACCTAAAATACAGCTGTTGATGCTGGATGAACCAACCCACAACATGGATTCTTCAGCTGTAGAAGAGTTAGCGGAGACACTCAGGCAGAACTCGGACGACCTAGTGAAACAGATGTTTATAGTAACCCACGACCCCGCACTGGAATCCGCTGCAACCGGAAAACTTTACCGTCTGGAGAAAAAGAATACTGAAACGGGTCTGACTGAGGTAGAAGAGATAAACTAAGTTAGTACTCTCTGATATTTTCCAGGTAGTTAACCGCTTTCTCTTGGTCAATAAAACCGGGACTGGTAACATATGTGGTTAAATCAGCTCTCTGTTCTAGGTCTGAAATCTTTGAATAAACATCATTTAATTCCCAGTCACCTTTTGGAGGCTGGTTTTCTATCCCTTTGAACACATCTAGATCGACATCAAGTATAAACCGATCATAAGATTCTGTAACCGGACTTAGATCCTCGGGATGGTTGGAAGGTTTGTCAACCGGCGAACCCCAGTTGCAAACTTCGTCAGCTAAACCGAACTCTTCGACAATATCCATAACCTCCGATACAAAACCTAGACGGGAGAACTCCAAGAAATCACCTGATTTATAGGCGTCTCTCAAAAGTTCTGGATTCGCCCTGTAACTTTTCCGGTCTCTGTGAAGATCGATATGTGCCAGAAGAATATCATCGCCTTTCCATTTATTGCCCGCTATCATCCATGGCATCAACGGTTTTGTGTGGTGGTCGGAGATGAAGATATTTTCCTGGCTATTCCAGATAGATGATCTCAAGTGTTTATTCTGTCCTCTTAACTCGTCTTCGGACACAACCTCAACATCACTGTATATTCCTTCAACTATATTCCGAGGATTTCTGGGATTAGAGCTGTTTTCTATCTCCTGTTCAAGAAGATCATTGAACTCCATCTACTATCACATAAAAGCGTCAACGTCTTCATCCATCTTTTCTTCTTCTTCCTGCCAGTCTTTAAGCGCGTCTTCCAGCCCTTCCCCTGAATCAGATTCTTTCGACTTTCTTTCCCTGACGTCGACAAAGGTTGGGTGGTTGACTGCTTCTCCCATGATAATTCCTTCTCCTGTCTTCAGTCCTGGTATCTCGGAAGCGACTTCTGAGGTGATTCCCTCAGAACTTGTTTTGATGTGATCCAGGTCGTTCGGGTTTGTGACCCTCAAGACCATCTTGGTGTTGCACTGGGATAGAGCGGTCGTGGAGAGCTTTACCGGTCTCTGACTTATGAGTCCGATTGATGCGTGGAACTTTCTTCCCTCTCTCGCCATCTTTTCGATGACCTGTTTGGAGGCTGATGGTGTCTGCTCGGGAGCGAAGTTGTGAGCCTCTTCCAGGAGGTATAAGAACGGCGGAATTGAACCATTTCGCCTCTTGCGGAAGAAGTGCTTGCCGAAGAAAGCGGTGATGATCTGCTTCTTCTGATTGTCTATAATACTGCTCAGATCAATAATATTCAGCTTTCCGGGCTCAAGATCTTTGGAAGATGGTTTGTTTGTTTTCCCGAAAATTTTCATGGATTTCAGCTGGTTCAGCTTTCTGAGCAGAGAGTACTTCGCCTTATCGTTCATCTCTTCAGACTCTACTCGGGAAATGACATCCTCCATCCCGAAGTCCTTGTTCTCGCCTCTATTTAGCGCGGAAAAGACTTTGGCCAGCTCCTGTCTCTGTACCGGGGAAAAGCTTCCTGTGAAGAAAGATGCTATCTGGCCGGCTGAAAGCGAGTTAACAGCGATCTGGAGATCTTTCTGGTTGAAGACCTTTACATCCTGCATGTAGTTCTCATCATCCGCAAAACAAGTGTAATCTCCGTGCGGGTCTACAGCCAGTATTGCTGGAGAGTAATCCCTGTCAAGCAGTTCTTCAAGTAAAACGGAGGCAGTGTAAGATTTACCGGCTCCGGACTGCGCCAGTATAGCAAAATGCTTCTGAAGCGTATCCGTCATATCCACCGAAGCATTAATCTCCTGCTGTTGAACCGTTCCCAGATTTAAACCGTTTTCATCCAGACCGAGAAATTTCTCTATCCTGTCCGGATCAGCATTATTTACCTCCATTCCGGGAGAAGGGGAGGAGGAAACCCTGTGTATTCTATCGTTCTTGAACCTGCCCATGATTTCGGCCCGGGCAATCCTGACCTCCCATTCATCTACTGGAAACTTTTGTTTTAGATCTTCTGCTGATTCGGAAACGTTCTCTGCGTTTTCAAAGTACTCGTTCGCCCTGAAAACCTCTGATATCCTTGATATAACCTTTCCATTGCTTTCGTATTCAATAAAACTTCCTTTACCCAGTTCCCCGCTGTAAACAAAGTAGAACTCTTTAGAAGTAGGAGTATCCCCTCTCTGTATAACCGTCGCTTCCATGAAGAGAAATGAAGGATTAAGTGATTTAACTTCTTTTGCGCTATTCTTTGGAACTTAAGCAGGATTTCAGAAATATTCTTAAAACTGTAAGTACAATGTAAGTACATTATGAGCACCAAAGTGAACTTCAGGCTTCCAGAAGAACTAGTCGAAAAAGCTGATGTAGCTGCGGAAATAAGCCGGAAAAACCGGACAGAAATTGTAAAAGAGGCGCTACAAGAATATCTGAAACAGGTGGAGAATGATGAGAAATTTAAGGAATCCATTGTGGAGCTGTATCTTGACGGCCGGATAAGTTTTGAAGTTCTTACTGAGTTTATAGGAAGACAGGATGCAGAGGCCGTTAAATCGTCAAAAAATATTCTTGAAGGCGGAGAAGGACTAGCCGACGAACTCGCAGAACTCTAAAGGACGGTTAAAATGATAGTGGCAGATACCAGCGCACTGATTTCTCTAGCCTCTATAGACTTATTCGAAACCCTTGCGGAAGAGTTCAATGTTCACACTACCGAAACAGTGATAGAAGAGCTGGAGCAAACTGCAGAATACAAAGACAGTGATGCAGAAGCAGCTGAAGCTGTCCTGGAAGAAATCGGAAAAGTTTCAGTTCACTCTGTTGATAGAAAATTTAAATCCTCCAGAATAGACGGTGGAGAAGGAAGCTGTTCAGCTCTAACCCGGAAGATAGAAACCGATTTCCTGATAACTGATGATCTAAGAGCTCTCCCCGAACTGCAGAAAACCGCTGACTCAAAAGTAGCTATCTCTCCTATAGTGCTGAAAGCACTGGTCAAGAGAGAAAAACTCGGAAGAGATGAAGCAGTGAAAAAACTGGATAAACTCGCAGAGAAAAGAGAATGGCTCGGCTCACCTATTTACAGAAGAGCTAAAGATCTGTTTTAACTCTAACTTCTTCCATGAACCACAAAGATGAGCGTAGCGGACACAAACAGGGCGACTAACTGCAGTGCCTGAATTCCTGGAACTTCTTCCGTTCCCTGTCTGCCCGTGCTGGAGCCAGCTTCCACTACACTGACGGAAACGGAGTCAGAGCCGAACTGCTGGGAGTTAACCGCGTCAGCTCTAACAGTCAAGTCGTCATCATTCAGATCAAGATTTCCACCTCTAAGCTCTATGCTGAAAGTTTTGGAGCCTTCAGGCTCAAGAGTCGTTCTGAACTCTCGACCCTCCTTCTCGACAAATGAGGCAAACTGGTCAGCAGAAGGATTATCGCTGTCCTCCTCCATCGTTACATCGAAGGTCTGCTCCGTCCCTCTGACATTGATGACTTCAAAAGTCACGGTTCTGGTCTCTCCAAGCGGAACATCTATCTCCTCCTGATTGAAGTTGATAGGCCAGTCCGAGAACCATGCCCCGTTGAAGCAGGCGATCGTCGGCTGTCCCGAAACCTCCTGAATTGTGACCTCGTCACCCGGCTCGAAAACTGTTCTCCGATCAACGTTTGTGCTGTACTGAGTGTTCTCTGATCTGCTTAGAACACAGCTTCCAGGTGTTTTCCCTACACCCTGAACAGTTCTATCAGTCTCACAGTACTGCGTGTTGCATTCCTGGGTAGCGAGATACTCGGAACCATCGTCGCCACCGCAGAAGCCTTTGGTTGCGGTGACATCGAACTGATTGCCGGTAGGAACAGGGGTAATTCCAGGGCCTGTCGTACCCGGCTGAGAGTCGTAGCTTTCATGGCCTCTCTGATTCATATGTGAGTTCCAGGAATCATCTATCCCCCATTTAACTGCCTGAGGATAGTTAGAGACGTATTCCTCATCGAACCATCTTACACCTTCATTACCGTAGAGAGTGTTGGCGTTACAGAAGCTTTCCCTGTAATCCTGGTCGTACCAGATCGCGAAGTCGTCCTGGCTGTCGATCTTCTGACAAATTTCTTTATCTTCTTTGAACCTTCCGACATCCTCTCCAGGCTCATCAGTGTTGGAGTAACTTCCCTGATCGACAACTCTTTCACCCACCGGGTTTGAAGAGTCGTAGCACGAGTTCAAGGAATCGGAGCAGGCATACTCTCCATCGTATCTTTCAGTATTTGTTGACTCGCCGATCTCCTCGATGAAGAACTCCAGTCTGTCGTCTCCACAGACATTCTTTTCGAACTCGCTCTCAATATTTCCTGCATCGTTTCGCTCCCAGTAGACATCATCAGCTCTAACCCTGCAGCCTCCTTCCGAGTTCCTGTTCAGACATTCAGGATTCTCTCCTGAGAAAGGTGATACATCGATTCCAAGTCCGGAGTCCGGCCCGGTTAAGTCTATCTTGAAGCCGACATTGGTTCCTGTAACATCGCTGGAGCTGAACGCAGATCTCCAGCCTGAACCATCAGGTGTTAGTTTTACTTTATCCGTATTATCTATTATTGCATCTGGGTCTATCCAGACACCGTCGCCAACTCCTACCTGGGCGTTCTCCTGTCCAGGGAACGGCGAGGTCGCAACCGCTGCAAACGAGTTGGCGAACGCTTTAGCTCTCTTATCCACAGAGCTCGCGTCTGTGTTTCCTCTCTGATCGGACTGATCCCTGTAGTAGGTCGAGTAAGGCGGGTAAGGAACACCGGTTGTGTCAATACTCCAGGTTAACTCTTCTGTTATAGCCCAGGCATCGGCGTCATCGCCTCCAACCGAGTTCTGGTGGAACTCCTGATCACTAGGATCGTAAGTATCTGTCTCCATACCTGGCTCCAGCTGGTTGGAGCGATCCTGGAGCTGGTTCATGTAACCCGTAAAGCCGTCAAGCTTGTTTTCCCCGGTTGGATCTCCCTGTGGGTTGTAGTCCTCCTCTCTTTTTCCTTCCTCGAAAAAGCTGAAGAAAGTGGCTTCCCGGTTAGTATCAGTTACAGGATCGTTGCAGTTCAAACTGTCAAATCTCGGGTTTCCACAGTCATCTTCCATTGCGGTCCCGGATCTATCTCCTTCAGGGTTATACTCGGAGTCCTGCGGCGGGTTGACATTTTCTGTCCAGTAGTATGCAATATTTCTTGGATCGCTTGAATCTCCGTTCTGAATTAAATCGTTGCCATTGTTTCTAAGATATTCCTGTGCTGTCTCGCTGTCAAGATCGTACCATTCTCCTCCCGCGTCCTGAGGGTCATTGCAGTTGCCGTTCTCGTATGCTTCGTTGTCGATCACTCCCTGCTGATCCATGCAGTAGTTGTCACCGCCCATATCGTCACCTGGATCGCTGTCTCCAAACTCTCCAAGGTTGAGGCAGACCTCCCAGTCAGGACTGTTACCTCCTTTCTCGTACTGATCAGTTGAAGACTGAGGCGCTACATTTCCAACATATCCCTCAGAAACCTCCTGACCTCTCAAAACACAGTCGTTAAAGTTGTCAACACTTCCCTGGTAGTGTCCCGGATTGTCATCGAACTGTTCCTCGTTAACCTCAGGGCCTTCCATGTAAACCCAGAACTCGTTTGTCTCATCTCCTCCAACACCATCGTTTGAAGGAGAGATCAGATTACCTCCATTATTTCTATTCTCCGAAGTATCGCACTGAACTAGACTGTTACTGTCGCCTAGACCGTGTTCCTCTCTCCAGATCCGGTTCATGTTTTTACATGACGAGTAGGAATCGTCAGGGTAAGCTGTCTGTGCGTCCACCTCTACATTGCTGTCGCTTACAGAAGTCCATTCAGGACTTCCACGGTTACCAGAACCGGGTGTAGTATACATATCAATGTACTTAAGACATGTTGTTGAACCGCTACAGCTAGTATCTATTCTACTCTCCAGCTGTGATTCATCTAACCATCTGAAGGCTGATCCACTATTTGATCTACTTGCATAGTATCTTCCAACTTTGTCTCCCCCATCCGGGCTTTCCATAGCTACAATACTTCCATCATGGACGACAACCCATCCATCACCGTAACCGTTAGGACCGTCACCATCAATGGTGATAGTGTAATCAAACCCACACCATACTTTGTTCCAATCATTAGAACCATATGCAGTGAAATCGGTATAAGTAGCTGCAGGATCGTTATCAGGCTTATCAGAGTATTCTTCCCCTACTTGGTCGCTGGCTGAACCCCCGAGATCTCCTCCTCCATCAACGACATTGTAATCATTACAGTTTTTGGAGTTAGCCTGAGTCCAATCCCTGTAATCTCCTTCAATTGTGGTATCATCTCCCCCAGGACATTCAGTAGGATTTCTAAGATCGCAGGTTGCTGGCTCAGGTTCACAATCAGGATCATCTCCTGTACATTCGTTTCCGCTATTGTAAACACTTGTAGCTTTAAATGAACAGGAATCTCCACCGTTGCCAGTTTCACTCCAGCTACCTGTTCTTGAACATGAATCCTTGATCACGAACTCTCCTGAGTCATACCAGTATTCAGTTCCTTCATCTGAAGAAAATGAATCATCCCATGTACCGCCAGCATTATCATCTAAACTTCCTGTGAATTTGTTTGTACATTCGCCGTTTTCACCGGTTTCCTCGCAATCTCCAGCAGAGCAACCGCTCGGCGAGCCATCACCAGAGTTACATTGTGCATCATCTCCATTTTCACATGAATAGCTCAAAGTGTTTCCGCTACTATCCATATCATCACTTCTGCACCAAAGACCGTTGTTGCTAGTCTGTGTGCTGTCTTGATGTCCTCCTTCAGCAGGGCTTTTAACAAAATATTTCTCATCGACCCTACCATAATCCAGTTTACAGGGTGTTTCACTGCCCGAAGTACCAGCATCATCGCCACTCCTAGAAACTCCATCATTTTCGTAACCATCTCCACAGTTCTGGGCGCTTCCTATAACTTGGCCTCCCTGTGACCATTCACCTGACCCATACGGGTTAGGCGTGTCAACCGCTCTGTTTTCTCCATCAGGATTAACCACGGTTCCCTGAGGAAAGCTGCTGAAACTGTATTCGGACGAAGATCCAGTCCACTCCAGTCTACCGCCTCCAAAACTCTCAGATTCGGAGTAAATATCATCTATATGTGTTACATTCAAAATATTCTGACCTGTGTTAACCTGGTCTTGTGCGCTCCTACTACCTCTGTGAACTGTTCCTTCAAAGAATACAGAGAAATCAACTGAAAGATCATTGAAGTTACCTGCACCACCTACAACTAATGCCGTCATATCGGTATCCCAGATATCTCCTTCAGAGTCATCAGCATAGTAAGGTTGTACACAACCAGAGTCTTCGCCGTCAATCTGTCCATCCCCATCATTGTCATTACCGTCATTGCACTGAACTCCAGGAGTGGAGGAACCATCTGTTACATAGGCCGAGGTAACTCCAAGCAAGAATATAGATGCAATTAAGACTACAAGGATTTGGCTGTATTTCACGGCTAAAAATTCTGTCTCCCTGTATAAATAACCG
>JBLGBS010000007.1:0-36101 GCA_047617985.1 Candidatus Nanohaloarchaea archaeon
CAAGAACCCTGGATATCGGCGCAGAACTAACATGCGCAGATAACTCCGGAGCAAAGAAACTGGAGATCATCGGAGTCAAAACACGACAGGGAAGAAGAAGCAGAAGAGACTCAGCAGGAATCGGCGACGTAGTAATGGTAAAAATTCTGAAAGGAGATCAGGAAGTCAAAAACCAGGTCTTCGAAGCAGTAGTTGTCAGACAGAGAAAAGAATTCCAGAGACCGAACGGACTCAGAGTCAAGTTCGATGACAACGCAGCAGTCCTTGTCGAAGAAACAGGACTTCCAAAAGGATCCGTTACAAGAGGGCCGATCGCAAAAGAAGTAGTCGAAAGATACAGCCCGATCGGAAAAATCGCATCACAGGTAGTATAGAGGTAAGAAGAATGACACAGAAAACAGAGAACTGGAGCAACAACTGGAAATCAAGCACCAACCCAAGCAAGCAGAGAAAGTACAGAGATAACGCACCTCTACACGTAAAAGACAAACTTGTATCAGCCAACGCTTCTCAAGAACTTAGAGACGAGCTAGGAACCCGGACAGTAAAGGTCAGAACCGGAGACAGAGCAAAGGTAATGAGAGGCGACGAAAAAGGCGCTGAAGGCATAATCAATAATATTGATAGAGAAAACGCAGTAGTATATATCGACGGAATTGATAATGAGAGAAACGATGGATCGCTACAGCAGAAAGCATTAAGACCATCCAACCTACAGATAGTAGCACTAAATGTAGAAGACCCTGACAGACTGGAGAAGTTCGAAGTCGACGACTACGACTCGATCCAGGTAGATGAAGAAGAACTTGAAGAAGCACTGGAAGAGGACGAAGAGGAAGAAATGATGAGCCAGATGCAGTCAGGAGAATCCGGAGCACACGAACAGTTCGAAGATCTGGATGAAGAAGAGATCGAGGAAGCAATAGAAGAAGCCGAGGAAGAAGAACCTGAAGAACAGGAAACCGAAACAGAAGATTCAGCAGACTACGAAGAAATCGTCTCAGGAACAATCAGCGATGCAAAAGACGCAATCTCCGAGATGGAGAACCCTGACTTCAATGCACTGATCGAAGCAGAAGAAAACAACAAAGACAGAAAAACCCTCAAAGAATACCTAGAGAACCAAAAGGAGTGAGTAGAAAATGACACACCAGAAAAGGATTCCATCCCCGAAGCATTACGCAATCAAGAGAAAAGACAACACATACGTCTCAACAATCAAAGGATCAAGAAGTAAGGAAAACGCAATCCCGGCAGTAGTTCTGCTGAGAGACGTTTTAGAGTATGCAGAAACAGAGAAAGAAGCAAAACAGATAATCAAAAACGGAGATCTCAAGAGGAACGGAGACACTGTAAGAGATGTCAAAGAAGGCATCGGAATACTGGATATAGTTGAAATACCGGAGACAGAGGAAACATACAGAGCAGTAAGAGATGGAAAATACCTCAAATTCATCCCGGTAGAAGACTCAAAAACAGCAGCAAAAATTGAAGATAAAGATGTTAAAGGAGACAGGTTCATCTACCGGCTTCACAACGGGGAGAACTACTCCACAAAAGACGAATACTCAACAGGAAATACTCTGATCTTCAACTCAGGAGTAACCGAAGTCGAACTTGAAGAAGGATCAGAAGCTCTTGTGATCAAAGGAAAGCACGCAGGAGATGTCGCAGAAGTCAAAGAGATGAGAACAGAGGGTATGCAGAGCACAGCAGTAATCGAAAACGACAGAGAGTTCGAGACAGATCTTGAAAACCTTGTAGCAGTAGAAGATATCAAGGTACAGGAGTGATACAAATGAGCGAAAACAAGATGAAACAGATACAGGTCAGCCAGGTAACAGTCAACATTGGAATCGGCCAGGTCGGAGACGACGTTGAAAAAGCAAAGAATCTACTGGAAAAGATAACAGGAAAACAGGCAATCAAAACAGAATCCGACGAAACAGCAAAGAACTTCGGACTAAGGAGCGGACTAAACATCGGAGCCATGGTAACGCTAAGAGATGAAGAAGCAGAGGAATTCCTGGAAAAAGTACTACCTGCAGCAGACGGCATCAAGAAATCAGCATTCGACGGAACAGGAAACTTCGGATTTGGAATCTCAGAGTACATCGATGTACCGGGAGTCGAATACGACTCAGACATCGGTATGATGGGATTCGAGGTCGCAGTAAAACTGGAGAGACCAGGATACCGTGTGAAGAAAAGAGACCACAAGCCGAACCAGATTGGAAAAGAACACAAAGTAACCGACGACGAAGCAGTAGAATTTATCGAAGACCGGTTCGAAATCGAGGTGACTGAATAAAATGTCATATGAGGGAGTACTTGAACAGATAAAACACAAGAAAGGAAAGAAAGAGAAATTCGAGAAAAACAACTCACCGAAGGAAAGAGACTACGGAAAAGCCAAGAAAGAATGCAGAAGATGCGGAAGAACAGGCAGAGGAGTCATCAGCCAGTACGGACTCAACTACTGCAGACAGTGCTTCCGTGAAATCGCAGAAGAAATCGGATTTGAACAGCTCAAATAGGTGAAAAAGGAAAATGCAACATGATACACTCAGCGACGCACTAAGCTCAATAAACAACGCAGCAAGACAGGGTAAGACACACGCAAAAGTCAGCCCTACAAGCAACCTTATCCAGAACGTCCTGCTCAAACTGCAGGAAGAAGGGTACATAGGAGTATTCGAACTAATAGAGGACGGAAAAGGCGGAAAATTCAAGGTAGAAGTAGAATCAGCAGTAAACAAATGCGAACCGATCAAGCCGAACTTTTACGTCGGCAGTGACGAATACACCAAATGGGCTAAAAGATACCTGCCAGCCCAGGGATTCGGAAAAATCATTGTAACAACACCAGAAGGAGTACTTACCCACGAAGAAGCAGTAGAAGAAAACGTGGGAGGAAAACTCCTCGGATACGTCTACTAAGTGGTTAAAGTGAAAGAAACAGTTGAACTACCGGAAGACTTTGAAGCAGAATACACAGATGGAATCCTCACAGTAGAAGGAAACGGCGAGGAAGTAGAGAAGAAACTACAGCACGCACTTGTAGACGTAGAAGTAGAAGGAGATAAAGTGGTTTTCTCAACAGAAGAGACAAAGAGAAGCATAAAAAGCATAGTAAGCACGTTCAGAAGCCACACAGAAAACATAGTAGAAGGACTTCAAAACGAGCATGTCTACAAGATGAAAGGTGTGTACGCACACTTCCCTATGACAATCAAACAGGAATCAAACAAAGTCCTGATAGAAAACTTCATGGGAGAAAGAGAACCTCGTGAAATCGATATTGAAGAAGGAGTAACAGTAGAAGTAGACGGCGAAGACCTCACAATCAGAGGCGCAGACAAAGACGCAGTAAGCCAGACCGCCGGTAAAATCGAACAGGCATGTAAGAAAGGAGACAGAGATCCAAGGACATTCCAAGACGGAGTCTACATTACAAGCAGAGGTGAAGAATAATGAGCAGGAAAAAGAAGAAATTCAAGAGAGAGAACAGCCACAAAAAGGCTCAGACACCTGAATCATGGAGAAGGCCTAAAGGAGGACATTCCAGAATAAGACTGGAGGTAAACGGAGCACCTGCAAAACCAAAAGCAGGATACCGAACAGACAAAGAAATCAGAGGACTCCACCCATCAGGATTTGAAGAAGTAATGGTTCACAACACAGACGACCTAGAAGATATCGATCCGGAGACCGAAGCAGCAAGAATCGGATCAACGGTCGGCGGAAGAAAAAGAGCAGAGATAATTGAAAAAGCTGACGAAGAAGAAATCAAAGTACTCAACGGAGAAACCGAAGGTGAAGAAGAATGACAGACCTTAAATCACAGAAAAGAATGGCAGCAGAAGTAATGGATGTCGGAGAATCCAGAGTAAGAATTGACCCTGAAGAGCAGGAAAAAGTGGAGGAAGCAATCACAAGAAACGACATCAGAAACCTGATTGAATCAGGTGTAATCGAGAAAAGAGATGTTAAAGGAACCTCCAAGGCCAGAAGCAAAGAGATCAAGAAGCAGAAAGCAAAAGGAAGAAGAAAAGGGCACGGAAACCGGAAGGGAAAGAAGACAGCAAGGAAGGACTCCAAAGAGAAATGGATGGAAAATATAAGAGCAATCAGAGCAAGACTGAAAGAGATGAAGGAAGAAGGAGACGTCGACAACGACACCTACTGGGATCTGTACAACATGGCGAAGGGAGGATTCTTCAGAGATACAAACCACCTGGAAAACCACGTGGAGAACAAACTTGAGTGATCAACAATGGCAGATAACACAAACTACGAAGTACCGTTCAGAAGACGAAGAGAGCAGAAAACCGACTACAAGCAGAGAAGAAATCTGCTGAAATCAGGGAAACCAAGAGCAGTCGTAAGACTTTCAAACAACCATACTAGAGTACACTTCTCACACTACGAAAGAGAAGGAGACAAAAACACTGCACAGACAGTCAGCAAAGAACTGGAGGACTACGGATGGGAAAACCACACAGGAAACCTTCCAGCAGCATACCTGACAGGATTCCTGGCAGGTAAGAAAGCAGAAGTAAACGAAGCAGTACTCGACCTCGGACTTAAAGAAACCAAGAAAGGAGGAAAAATGTTCGCAGCTCTACAGGGAATGATAGACGCAGGAGTAGAAATCCCTGCAGGAGAAGAAGTAATCCCAGAAGAATCAAGGCTTAGAGGCGAACACATCGAGGAGATGACAGGAGAAAACGTACCGGAAAACTTTGAAACAGTTAAAGAAAACATCAAAGGTGAACTAGAATGAGCGAACAGGAAATGGAAGAAGAGGAAATCTGGAAACCGAAGACCAAACTCGGAAAAATGGTTGCAAACGGCCAGATAACAAACATAGTAGACGCACTGGAGTCAGACTACAAGCTGATGGAAGCAGAAATAGTAGACCAGTTAGAAGAGCTTGACGAAGAAGTAATCCTTATCGGAGGAACACCTGGAAAAGGTGGCGGAAAAAGAAGAACAGTATCGAAAAGAACATGCCGAATGCACAAATCCGGCGGAAGATACTCAACAAAAGCAATGTCAGTACTAGGAAACCGTAGAAATGTAATCGGGCTCGGCGAAGGAGACGCAAACGATACCCGTGCAGCAATTGAAGACGCAAACCGTAAAGCAAAACTCAATCTCATCCAGGTAACACAGGGATGCGGGTCATGGGAATGCTCATGCGGAACAGATCATACAGTACCTTTCGAAGTAGAAGGAAGCAGTGGCTCAGTTACTGTAACAGTCAAACCTGCACCGAAAGGAATCGGACTCGCATGCTCAGACGAACTCAAGAAAATGTTCGAACTAGCAGGATACACAGACGTATGGGTAAACGCAAGAGGAACAACACGAACCCGTGAAAACCTGATGAAAGCAGCCTTCAACGCACTGAAGAAGGTTAACGAGTACAAACAGGAGTGAAAACAAAAATGATAGCAGCAGTAAAGGTCAGAGGAAGCATCGACGCAAGACAGAAAGCAAAGAGAACACTGGAAGATCTCAACATGCACAAGAGAAACCAGTGCGTAGTATTTGAAGACACAGACTCAATCCGGGGAATGCTTAACACCGCTAAAGACTACATAACCTACGGAGAAATCAGTGAGGAAACACTGGAGAAACTTGAAGAGAGAAACGGAGAGGAACTTGAAAGCGGTGACACAGTAAACCTGGCGCCTCCAACAGGCGGATTCAGAGACACCAAAAAACAGGTAGGGCAGGGCGGAAGCCTCGGCAAAAGAGACAATCTGGACGAACTCGTCCAGAAAATGGTTTAAGGTGATTTTTCAATGACAAAAAGACGCTCAAAGAAAAATAAGTCAGGAACTCACGGACACGGATCAAGCAAGAAAAACAGAGGAGCAGGAAACCGTGGAGGAAGAGGAAACGCCGGAAGAGGAAAGAAAGCTAAGCACGAAAAAATGACCGAAGACGGTCTGCACAAACTCGGAGAAAAAGGAGAAGGTTTCAAAGACGCAGAAGATCAGACCGGAATCAACCTCCGAGACATCGACCAGAGAATCGAGACATTTGTCGAAGCAGGAGTAGCAGAGGAAACAGACGACGGCTACAAATTCAATGCTGAAGAAGCAGGATACGAGAAAATCCTGGGCGGAGGAAAACTTACACAGGAAATAGAGATACACGCAGAGAAGTTCTCCTCAACAGCAGAAGACAAGATCGAAGAAGCAGGAGCCAAAGCAGTTAAAGTAGGAGACGAAGAAGAGTAACCGTTAATATACTCTGATTTCAATAATTCATTAAGGTGTCCAAAACTAGATGTCAGTATTACTACAGGCAGCAGGCTACCTCCCAAGCGTAGAGGAACCGGAGAAAGAGCAGACTCTAAAGCAGATGCTGACATGGACAGGAATCGTACTTGTACTATACTTTGTTCTAGGATCAATCGACATATATGGAGCTAACTCCGCAGCAGTACAGCAGGCACTTAACAGCCTTCAAACATTCCAGACACTGCTCGGAGCACAGATCGGATCAATAATCACACTCGGTATTGGTCCAATTGTAACAGCATCGATTGTCCTCCAGATGATGGTAGGATCAGAACTACTGCCGTGGGATACCAATACACAGGAAGGACAGCAAAAGTTCCAGGCAACGCAGAAACTACTCGCATATGTTCTGACAATCGTACAGGCATTCGGATACGTCCTGTCAGGAACATTTGGAAACGTAGCAGGAGACCCTGCATTAATCCTTCTGCTAGCAGGACAGATCTCACTCGGAGGATGGCTGATAATCATGATGGACGACCTAGTCCAGAAATGGGGATTCGGATCAGGAGTAGGACTATTCATCGCAGCCGGAGTATCAAAACAGGTATATGTAGCAATTATCTCCCCACTTACAACCTCAGGAACACTTTACTGGATGGTGAATGGTAACCCTGTAGGAGCAGTATTCAGGTTCGCTACAACACTTGAATTCACCTCACTAATACCAATAATATCAACAATCGCGGTCTTCTCCGCAGTAGTATACATGCAGATCATGAAAGTGGAAATCCCACTGACATTCGGAAATGTCAGAGGATTCGGACAGAAATGGCCGCTCAAATTCATATACACATCAAACATGCCAGTAATTTTAATCGCAGCACTTGTATCCAACTTCCAGATCCTGGGAACAACATTAGCCGGGCCAGATGGATGCAGTATCCTGGGATGCGTCAACTCACAGGGACAGGCATCATCCGGACTAATCGGTTTACTGACAGCACCACAGCAGTTCGCAACCAACCTGATCTCAGGAGGATTCGGAAGCATAAACATACTAACAGAAGCAACAATCGCAGGCTTAAGCTTCCCGATGCTCAGCACACAGACAGGAAGCCTTTTCCATGTACTGTTCTACCTATCAGTCTACACATTCGGTTCAATGCTGTTCTCCATCTTCTGGATGAAAACATCCGGTCAGGACGCAGACTCTGTAGCAGAACAGATCCAGCAGACCGGTATGAAAGTACCAGGATTCAGAAAAGACAAACGAGTCATCAAAAAAGTACTCAACAGGTACATCCCTGGACTGACAATCCTATCCGGACTCGCAGTAGGTCTCCTCGCAGGTCTTGCAAACATGACACAGGCAGCCGGAGGAGGAACCGGTATCCTGCTGACAGTCATGATCCTTTACAGACTGTACGAACAGCTGGCACAAAAACACATGGAAGAACTCCACCCAGCCATGAAGGACTTCATGCAGTAAAGAACAAAGAAGGGAAATTGATTAACCACTCTTGACTTCTAACAGTCCGGAAAGCTTTGGTTTAAAAGGCTTCACTGCCTAAAATATTTTCACAGCATGGTATCGATACAGGGAATACTGACTGCACTTTTCGGGTTCTATGATACACTTTTCCAGCCAGTGCTTTCACTCGGGCCATATCTTTCACTCGCAGTTTTCTCCGGAATGCTGGCAGGGGTTTTCTCGGTCATCTACTGGATCCTACTTGATATCGAGAAGAACAAGAAGCTGAAAGAGAAGATCAGCAACACGCAGGAAAAGATGAAGGAAGCCCGGAAAAACGACAACACCGACAAGGCTTCAGATCACATGCAGAAGACTATGGAGCTCAACCAGAAGATGATGATGCTCAACTTCAAGCCGATGATCGCCACAATGGTATTCGTCGGACTAATCTTTCCATGGCTTGGAGCAACCTTCGCACCTACAATCGAAATGACACAGACAGACAATACAACCTTCACCGGAAACTTCACATTCGCGGGAGAAACCACTGATATAACCGTAATTAACGAAACCGAACCTGTCCTCCAGATAGACGGAGAGGAAGTCAACGAGGGAGAGAACTTCACAAGACACGGCATAGACTGGACATTCCAGAGATTCGGAGCCGGAGGCGGAGGATTCCTCGGACTAACAGGAAGCGAGGGAGTAACAACAAAACTCGCAGCAGTATTTGTGCCTCTGCCATTCTCAATACCGCTGGCAGGGTCAGCCCTGAACTGGCTAGGATTCTACATTCTGATTGCAATGCCGTTGACATTTATCTTCAGGAAAGCGCTGGGAGTCCAGTAAAAAGCGAAACCTGTTTAAAGATAAGACAGGAATCCGAGTACATGCTCCGGGAAGCACTTGAATACCCAACAGAAGGAGATGATCTGGTAAGAGAATACGGTATAGCAGTGCTTCTAACACTCGGATCGATATTCATTATCCCTGCCTTCATACTCGTAGGATACTACGTAAAGGCTATGAAGAGCACGCTGAAAGGAGAAGAGCAGATACCTGTATTCAAAGACTTCGTTGATCTAATGATTGACGGACTGAAATTCACAGGAATAACAATCACGTACATACTGACCCCGATTCTGCTGATCTCAGCCGGTGATACACTCGGACTGGCAGGATCAATTGGAACAGGAATAGAAGTTATCGGATTCTTACTACTGCTGACAGCTTTCTACATGATTCCATCAGCAGTTGTCAACTTCGCCAGAAACAACAGAGCAGTCTCCGCATTTAACCTGAAAGAAGTAGGGCAGAAAGCTTTCAGAACAAAGTACTTGAAAGGAACACTTGCTCTTCTAGGAGCACTGCTTCTGATAACTATCGCACAGCTGGCAGTAACAATCGTACTGATCTTCACAATAATAGGTATTCCAGCCCTCCTCATAGTAATGCCTGCAATGAGATTCTACGAGAACCTTGTCTACTTCAGAATCATGGCGGAAATGGCAGATTAAAAGGAATTCTAACCAATTAAAAAGAATTCTTCTCAACTTTCTTTTCATGAAATCAGCCGAATGGTACACAAAGGAAGAAGCAGAGACAGATCCGGAATTCGGAAGCATACCTGAGGAGAGAGGTATAGAGGAACTTATGAAGAAAGGAATACTGCTCGTCGACAAGCCATTCGGCCCCACAAGCAACCAGGTCTCCACTTGGATAAAAAATGAGCTCGATATCAAGAAAACCGGTCATTTCGGAACATTGGATCCAAACGCAACAGGCGTACTCCCGATCGGCCTGAATAAAGGAACTAGGGCAAGCAAAGCCATGAGCAAAGCCGACAAAGAATATGTATTCGAGGCAGAGCTAGGAGAAGAAAAAGATGAACAAGAGGTAATAGAAGCACTAAACAGCTTTAAAGGGGCCAATAAACAGACTCCGCCGGAGAAAAGCGCGGTGAAAAGAGAGGAAAGAGAAAGAGAAGTATACGAAATCGAGCTTCTAGAAGCAAGAGGGAAAAAAGTTCTCGGCCGGGTTAAATGTGAATCCGGTTTCTATGTCAGAGTGCTGATTAGACAGCTTGGAGAAAAACTCGGTACAGAAGCGGAAATGGAAGAGCTGAGGAGAACACAGCAGGCATCGATAGAAGAGGGAGGAGCAAACACCCTTCAGGAAATAGTAGACGCCTACCATTTCTACACCGAAGGAGACGAGGAAGAACTGAGAGAAGTGCTTTACCCAATTGAAAAAGCAGTCAGCCATCTCAGAAAAATAGCGATCAAGGACTCGGCGGTAAACGCAGTCGCAAACGGCGCCGACCTAGGAACATCCGGAATCTCAAAGCTCCAGGACGGAATTCGGGAAGGTGAGAGGGTAGCAATCACCACACTCAAAGGCGAACTCATAGCACTCGGCACCGCAGAGATGACATCAGAGCAGATGTTCGACCAAGACGGCACCGCAGCCACCCTAGAATCAGTACACATGGATCCAGAAACATATCCCAAAAGATGGAAACAGTGATCAAAGTGGAAGAAAAACAGCTCAGCGCCCTAATGAAAGTTCTTAACTTGAAAGACGAGAAGAGAACTGGCTGGGAACTGAGAAATATTCAAGACCCCGAATCGGTCGCAGATCACTCATGGAGCACCGCCTTTCTAACTCTAATCTACGCAGAGAAAGAAGAAGTCGATCGAGACAAAGCACTGAGAATCGCCCTCATACACGACCTGGGAGAGGCCGAGATCGGAGATATAGCTCACAGAGCAGTTGATGCAGAACAGGAGATGGAGGCCAGCGAGAAATCAAGGCTGGAAAGAGAAACTGTAGAAGAAATCTCGTCCAATACAGATGAAGATATTATAGATCTCTGGAAAGAATACGAGGAAAGAAAAACCAGGGAAGCAATTTTTGTCAAGGATATGGACATGATCGATATGTGCCTTCAGGCCCTGAAATATGAGAGTCAGGAACGATACGATCCTGAAGAGGATAACGAAAATTTCCAGGAATACGACGATCTTGACGAATTCTTTGCAACCACAGAGCCAAGACTGAAAACGGATACAGGCAAACAGCTTTTCAAACAAATCAGAGAAAAATACCGGAAAGCCAGAAACCCGAACCCAACCTAACTCCCAGTCCTAATTTAAAGTTTCTACCAGCTTCTATTTCTATACCGAAAGCCGTTGAAGCGTAGCGGAATACGGTTTAACATGATCAAACTTTGTGAAGTTTATGCCGGAGTGACTGAGTGGCTAAAGGTGCCGGTCTTGAGAACCTCAAGCCCGCTTAGGCGGACGAGGATTGAGAAGAGCTCTGCTCTTCGATTCCGATAACCGGTGGGACATCTGCTCCCTCCTGGGTTCAAATCCCAGCTCCGGCGTGTAGTCTCAGTTTAAAAGAATTCAATTCCATCTTAAATTCAGACATAGCCCCCTGGTGTAGTGGCCAATCATGAGAGGCCCTGGCCCTCTCGACGCAGGTTCGAATCCTGCGGGGGCTATTTCACAGTATCAGTTCTTCCTTCAGTTCCTTCTTTAACTCGATAATATCTGTAGGCAATTTCTTGGGATCGAAAAAGATTATATCCTCGATGACCGGACCCATGCACTGTGCCTGAAGATAGCGCTTCACCTTGCTCTTTTTATCAGAATGGGAGAGATCGGTCTCTACTTCGTAGATATGGGCGGTATCGGAATCCAGTAGGTCGACTATCCAGCCATTCGGTATCTCCACTTCAGTCCGGACTTCGTGGCCGTTATCGCTTAAAATCTCGTAGATCGCGCTTTTAACCATGAAATGCCGGTAATCATCGCCGTGCCGGTTGACACCGGAGTACTTGTTCCAGTCCTTGTGCCCTCCGCATTTCTCGATTATACTCATTTTCTGTTTGTAAAGTTCTTTGTCGTTCATCAGAAATTATTCCTCTTTAAGCCCTTAACTAACTGTAGAATAGGTACGCTTAACAGTATCAGGTTTCTTTAGCATAAAAACTACATGTCTGAAGCTTTAATGGGGTCTATTTTGTCGATAAATTTTTGTACATCTCTTTGAGCAGCAACCTGTCTAGCATGGTTTCCTGCCTTAGAAGTATTAATATTTAAGTCTGAGCACATATCACAAAAATCATCTAGGAGCGGTTTGGATCTATTCTTGAAATAGACAACTTTCTCACCCTCTTTTCTCTTGTAAATAGAACCATCGGTATCTATCAATCCTCTTAAGCAGGTTCGGCTAAACTCCGTATCTGCCTTGACCCATTCAGGAACGCCGACCTGATTCTCAACCTTATCTCCAGAACTTAATCCTGCCTGTTCAAGAGCTTGAACTAAATCTTTGCCGTATAATTTCAGATTTAAAGCATTGGCATGATTCAACTTCTCTTCACTAAAATTCCTGTCCAAACACTTTTTCGCCAAAAACTTTGCTCTCTCAATTATTCTCTTTTCAACAGAAGCAAGAGTAATACAGAGATAATGACTACTAATGTAGCGATCTCCTCGATTATAAGAGTGTTTATCAATATGACCATCTCCCAAAATCATTCCTGCAAACTCCGCAAGAAACTCATCTCTTTCAAGCTCTAACTCCTCTATCTGTCCACGACCATCAATATACTTAACCCGAGTTGATGGAATAGAGCCATCATACAGACATTGCAATTTGCGAAAAGATCCTCTGGTAAAAGATGTTGACTTGTAAAGATGGTTTCTAAAGTCAGAATCTATCCTTTCAGATATTTGGGATATCGAATAACCCTGATTCTTCAAATCATCATAAACTTCTCTTAACTTGTTCTTCTCAACAGAAATTCTTTCTTGCATTATTTGACCACTACAAGAATACATCAGTTTTTAAACCTTAACAAATTATTGATTACTACAGGTATAGCCCCCTGGTGTAGCGGTCAAACTGTTAGATGTTTGACTTCTGACAGGATCATTCATATCGGCCTTTGGAACCTCAAGTCTCTCCAAGACGGGGATTGAGAAGATCTCTGATCTTCGAAAAGGATAGCCGGTGACGGAGGTTCGAATCCTCTGGGGGCTAACCACTTATTCACTTCTACAATAGTTTTGGACTGAAACACTCGAAATATATGTTGTTTAAAAGCTTGGAGTTTTCATGGCCTTTCTAGGTGGTAAACAGTATGAAAACAAAACTTCTAACACTCAGTTTAGCAGCTATAGCAATTTTTGGATTAGCGACAGCACAGTCAACAGTCAATGTCGAAGGCCAGTACGCAGAACCGGCGCAGGCATCTCCTGGAGACGATATCTCCAACCAGATGTTCAGCGTTATGATCGACGGTTTAAGCGCTGACGGAGACACAGACTATGTCTACTTCGAGTTCCCGAATGAATTCGAGGGACAGCTATCCCCTAACACTGTCGACAGCAATGTATCTGTTTCAAGCAGTAACAGCCTTGTAGACTACGATAACGACAGTGTCCAGGAAACAGTTGAAGTAGGACTGAGCCAGGACGGAAACAACTCAGTCACAGCAGAAGTAATCCTTGACGCAGGAGTTACATATCCGGATCAGTTCGAGGACTTTGAAGTGAATGTAGCTGTCGAGGACAGCAGTAACGGAGAAGACTCAACCTCTCTAGAAGTAACCAATTCAGCATCTGAAGAAGACGAAACATCTGAAAACCCAGAAGCTGGAACAGGAGGAGAGACAGATCCTTCACAGGAAACAGAAAACGAAGAATCGAGAGAAGATCCTGAAGGAACCGAGTCAGACTCATCAGATTCCGAAGGCCTTCTAGGAGGAATCCTTGGAATCTTCACAGGGCTTTTCTAGAGCCCTTCCATTTCTTTCTTATCTTTTTCTAACCAATTTCAGAACATGACAGAAGTACGCGCATCCCATATTCTAGTAGACAACGAAGAGCACGCCAACCAGATCAAACTCGAGCTTGAGAGAAACGATAAAACATTCGCAGAGATGGCAAAGGAGAAATCGGAAGGGCCTTCCGGCGACAATGGTGGAGACCTAGGTTTCTTCAGCCGAGGCGACATGGTGAAACCGTTCGAGAAGAAAGCGTTCGAAATGGATGTAGGAGAAGTATCCGATCCTGTAAAGACGGAGTTCGGATGGCATCTGATCAAGAAAACTGACGAAAAATAGCAAGGTTTTCCCTCAAAAAGGCTGGGTTCAACACCTAGTCCACCTTTATAAAATTTAACCGAGATTTTCAGGGTACGGGTTATCATGGCCGAGACACAGCAAATTGTAAGGATTGCAAGAACAGGTGTAGACGGAGCCAAACCAGTAAGCAAAGCGCTTACAGGGCTTAAAGGCGTAGGAGATATGTACGCCAACGCCGTCGCACAGAAACTTGAAATAGACGCAGATCAAACACTGGGAGATCTCTCAGAAGACAAAATCGACGAGATCGAAGAAATAATCAAAAACCCGGATCAGATCGATCTGCCGACATGGGTAAGAAACCGGAGAAAAGAAAGAGATACCGGCGAAGACAATCACTTAATTGAATCAGACCTTGAACTCAAGGAAGAGTTCGACATCAGAAGAATGAAAGAAATCAACTCCTACAAAGGTTGGAGACACGAAATCGGTCTACCTGTAAGAGGACAGAAGACAAAGTCCTCATTCAGAACAGGAAGCAAGATCGGAGTATCCCGTGCAAGACTTCAGGAAGAAGCCTCAGAAGGAGGGGGCGGAGACGAGGAATAGGTGAACTAGCATGGTAAAGAAACTAAAGAAACAGTACGAGACACCGAACGAAGGATGGAGTGAAGAAAGAATCCAGAGAGAGGACCAGCTCGTAGAAGAGTACGGCCTCAAAAACAAGAAAGAAGTATACAAAGCAGAAAGCATGCTCAGAGATCTTAGAAGAGAAGCAAGAAAACTTGTTGCACAGGATGACGAAGAACAGAACCAGAACCTGATCAACAAAGCACAGTCACTCGGACTTGTAAAAAAAGATGCACAGCTCGAAGACATTCTAACACTAAATACTACAGATATACTGGACAGAAGACTGCAGACAGCTGTCAACAGAAGAGGATACTCAGACACAGTAAACGAAGCAAGACAGCTAGTAACACACGGCCACACAGAAATCGATGGCAAAAGAGTAAACATTCCAGGATACCTTCTCACACAGGAAGAAGAGAAAAAACTGGAAGTCGAACTACCAGAACCAGATGAAGAAACTGAAGACACAGAGACGGAAGAAGCAGAAGAACCTGAGGAAGCTGAAGAAAACGAATCTGAAGACGAAAACAAAGAAGGTGATGAAGAATGACGAAAAAAGGAATAGTTAACATTTACTCAAGCTTCAACAACACAATACTACACATAACAGACGCAACCGGAGCAGAGACAATTTCTCGGATTTCAGCCGGTATGGTTACAGATAAAGGAAGACTACAGGGGAGTCCTTTCCCAGCTATGAAAGCAGCAAAACAGGCTGTAGACGAAGCAATGGAGAAAGGAATAGAAAAAGTTGACATCCAGGTAAGAGCGCCAGGAGGACAGAAACAGAAAATGCCTGGTAAAGGAGCACAGCCAGCTATCAGAGCTATCTCCCGATCCGATCTAGAAGTTGGAAACATTGAAGATGTCACACCTGTACCGCACGACGGATGCAGAGCAAAAGGCGGTAAAAGAGGACGCAGAGTATAAACTGAGGGTTACAAAAAATGGAAGTTGAAACAGTGGAAGAAACAGAAGATGTTCTAAAAGTAGAAATCTCAGATATCAACGAAGTTATAGCTAACTCTCTAAGAAGATCGATGATGATCAAGGTTCCAACACTGTCAGTCCAAGAACTAACAGTAACAAAAAACGGTTCAGCACTTATAGATGAAGTTCTTGCAAACAGGATCGGACAGGTACCTTTCACAGTACCACAGAATGTTGAAGAAGAGGACACTGTACACATCGCACTGAAACAGGAAGGACCTGGAACAGTTCTAGCAGAAGACCTTCAGGCAGATAATGACGAGGCAGAACCTGTCAACCCTGACGCAGTACTAGTCGATCTGAAAGAAGATCAGGCAGTTGAACTGGAAGCAGAAGCAGAACTCGGCCGAGGAGAAGAACACGCCAAACACCAAGGCGGGACAATCGGATACGAGAAGAAAGACGAAGGAGTCTACGAGTTCAGAATCGAATCTACATCAGGCTACACAAACGAAGAACTTCTGGAAAAAGGAGTACAGGAGATCAAGAACCAGCTTGATGAATTCGGGGAAGCAGTAGCCGAGATTTAAACTCATTTTTTCGAATATATTAATTTTAATCCCTGAGAAATTTTTCTGTGGAATTAAGAGAAGGAAATCCGCTGCAGATAGAATATGGAGATGCAGGTTGCCAGATTCTTGAACAGCTTGAAGAAAGAAATTTCCGTGATGTGAAAAGGTTAAGAATTTACCAGAAGAGTTTGCTTATGGATCAAGGATGGGAGACACAGTATAAGGATATAGATTTTATCATCAGCCAAGACAAGCATCTACCTAGACCCGAGGAATACTCCCCAACTTTTATCGGCGACGAAAAACTGTTACCCCGACAGCTCTTGAGGATTACTGAAAACATAGTGGAGGAACTTATCTCATATGAAAAAATTATAGACGAAATAGATAGTCAGATAGAAGATGAAACTCCTGAAGCAGAGGACATGTACTATGTGGGTATTAAACAGACAGAAAACCCTTCAAAACCTGATGAAGTAAGAAATACAAGACGGGCTACAGCACCAATCAAAAATGATTTGTCATCTGCGAGAGAAGACTTTAATGATGTAAGTTCTGAATGGGAAACTCTGAAGAAATCCATCAAAAAGCTTCCAGAACAGACAGATGGTAGCTATACCCAACCTATAGAAGAAATTTATATCCAAGAAAACTACTGAAAGAAAAGATAAAGATTAACGCAGTCAAGTTAAAACTTGTCAATACTTTAACTATTACAGCAAGCACAGAAAGCCGGGGTAGCCAAGTGGCCAAAGGCGCAGGACTTAAGAGCCTCAAGTCCGCAAAGGCGGACGAGGACCAAGAAAACCATCTAGTTTTCGCTTAAGTTATCCTGTCCCGCAGGGGTTCCGGAGTTCAAATCTCCGCCCCGGCATTTAATTCAACCTATAAGAAAGAAAAGTTATTCTCCAAGATCGCTTAACTCATCCTGAAGATTCTCCAGCTCGGAATGAAGCTCGTTAACCGAGTCATCAATATGCTCTGCCTGCTCATGCTGTTCAACTTGTTGAACAGCAACCTGTTGACCGGGTTCAACCTCAGGCATTTCAACCTCTACATCTTCCAGCTTGTCGTTCAATCTGTCTACATTCTCGTAGATTGTGTCTATTGATTTCTCCTTCACTATTCTAACCTGCTCCAGAACCTCTTCAGCCTCTTTAATGTTATCAATTATCTGTCTTATAGCCTCTAAGTCCTGTAGAAGTACTTTGTAGCCGTCTACTCTCACATATAGCTGGTCGTCTTCTGCTGGCATTGCCCTAGTATATGCTGGAGTTCGGCGCTTATTAAAAATACCTCAAGACAGGGGAAAAGTATAGCGAAAAAGTATTTCTCAGAGGTGTTCAAGTTGTCATCATAACTCCTTTGGGTCGGAGCTCAGACGATGTCTGTACCTCATCATCGAATAATAGAAACTTAACAGCCAACTCTTCTAAACTTCGCCTTCATGATACTTGCCCGAGTAACCTTCCTTGGTCTCATTTATTCTGTGGAAAACCAGTTGGTTGACACGGGCGTTTTCCTTAATTTCAACACCGTCTTTGTTCTCAACTACAAGCATGAAACTGCCGGTACCTGTGTAACCTGCGTCCCAAAAAGCGTTCTCAATGCTGCAGCCCATTCTAAGCAATGAACTTCTAGGGTAGGCGAAGGCAGTCAAGTAATCCGGTATATCCACTTTCTCGTTCATCACAACCTTGTAGGCCCCAGGCTCTAGATTCCACCAGCCGTAATCATCTTTTTCACTCTTTTTTACAGGTTCAATCTTCTCGGTTTCGGGAATTTCACGCTCCGAGTTAGAGAAATCCAAGTTCCCGGAATCTTTGTATCTATGAATCTCCCCCGCGGTCAGATCGAATCCCTGAGGTGTCAGCTGTGTGTCCAGATGAACGTAATTCTGGATCAGATCATCTTCTTCGATAGCCTGCCTCAGCTGTTGTTTGTTCAGTATCATATGTAATGATTGAACGTCAGCCTCAAAAACTTTCAGGAGATACTCGAAGCCAATAAAAAACTGTAGCCGGAAGAAAAACTGTGAACAATCAATGCTAGAAAGACAGTATACCCATGACATAACCGCAGAGGACAGCGGTGAAAAAGTTTCAGTCGCCGGCTGGGCGCATGAAATCCGAGATCTCGGAGGAATCACATTTGTAGTCCTCAGGGATAGAGAGGGACAGATACAGGTTATATTCAAGGAAGACGAGGATGAAGAGCTTTTCGAGAAAGCCCAAGAGATCGGAAAAGAAGATGTTGTACATGTAACAGGGACTGTTGAGGAAAACGATCAAGCTCCAGGGGATAGAGAGATCCACCCTGATTCACTGGAGATAATCGGGGAGGCAGAATCCCCTCTTCCAATGGATGTATCAAAAAATATAGACTCCAATCTCTCCACAAGACTGGACTCAAGATTCCTTGATCTCAGAAGGCCGGAGGTTCATGCAATTTTCTCGCTTAGATCCCACCTGATCGAAAACATGGAAGAATGGTTTGACGAGAACGAATACATCAATATTCAGACGCCGACAATCGCAAAGATGGGTGCAGAGGGGGGCGCAGAGCTTTTCCCTGTAATCTACTATGACGAGGAGGCATTTCTTTCGCAGAGCCCGCAGCTATACAAACAGATGCTGATGGCGGCAGGGTTTGACAAAGTGTACAAGACCGGGACAGCGTTCAGAGCAGAAGAGTTCGCGACATCAAGGCATGTATCGGAGATCTCGATGTTCGATGTGGAACTCGCGTTTATTGAAGATCAGCACGATGTAATGGATGTAGTCGAAGAATCGCTTAGACACACTTTGAGAGAGACCAAGAAAGAAGCTGCAGACGACCTTGATGTACTTGGAATCGACCTAGAAGTACCTGAAGAAGATTTCCCAAGGATCAAGTTCGAAGAGGCAAGGAGAATCCTGAAAGAGGAGTACGACTACGAACCGGATGATCCAGAGGATCTCGACACTAAAGGGGAGAAGCTTCTCGGAGAGCACTTCATGGAGAAAGGACATCCTGCAGTTTTCGTTGTAGGTTACCCCGGAGAGAAGTTTTACTACATGGAAGCCCGTGAAGGAGATGAATATCAGTCAAGAAGGTTCGACATGCTCTACAAAGGACTTGAACTGGTTTCCGGAGGACAGAGAGAGCACGATATGGACAGGCTGATGAATGCAGTAGAGGAAGAGGGGATTGATCCCGAGGATATCAGCTTCTACCTTGAGTCTTTCAAGTTCGGAATGCCTCCACACGGAGGGTATGGGCTTGGAATCGACCGACTGGTTAAACAGGTAGCAGACCTTGACAATGTCAAGGAAGGAATCCTGTTCCCGAGAACACCGGACAGGCTCACACCTTGACGTAATACATTTTACATTTAATTCTTCTTTTTACCTATTTCTGTAATACATAAGGATTTTCTGTAATACAAAATAGTATTTTAATGATATTTAACCCGGTTCTGTAATACAGATTTTGTTTGGGGTTGGCGCAGTCTTTTTATGCCGACCTAACGAATTGTTGTACTACATGCCAGAAGCCGTACAGGAGCAGGAACCGGAGGAATCAGAAACCGATACTGAAGAATTTGAGACAGAGGATGAGAGTAAAGACTACGATCCTGGCGAAGTCAAGATAAACAAGGTGACATTCAAAGGATTCAAATCCTTCCAGCAGAAGACCGCTATCCCGCTTTTCGAAGGCTTAACCGCTATTGTAGGGGAAAACGGCAACGGCAAATCCAACCTGCTGGACGGGATCAGTTTCGTCTTCGGCCGACGATCTTCTAACCTTAGGGCCGAAAAAATGACCCAGCTGATCTTCAATGGAGGAGAGTCAAGGAAAGCAGCTGACTACGCCAAAGTCACGGTCTACCTGGACAACTCATCGGGAATATTCGACGAGTTCCTAGAAGAAGATGAGGAAGCAGAAGAGGTCAGCGTAGCCAGGAAAATTACTCAGGCCGGAAGTTCGATGTACAAGTTTCAGGGAACCAACTGCAAAAAAAGCAAGATAGACAGTATAGCCAGGAAAGCAAATATAGATCCTGAAGGCTACCACTTCGTCCGTCAGGGAAAAGTAACAGAGATCGTAGAGCAGAGCGACGTTGAGAGAAGAAAGGTTATCGACGAGCTCTCCGGTGTCGCAAAGTTCGATGACAGGAAGGAGGAGGCTGAAGAAGAACTGGACGAAGTAGAGGAAAAGCTCCAGGAACAGGAAATACTGCTTGACGAAAAGAAAGAATACTTGAAAAAACTGAAGGAGGAGAAAGAGCTCGCAAAACAGTACCGTGAACTTGAGCAGAGAAAAGAGAAACTAGAAGCTTCAACACTCGAGGTCAGGAAAAGAGCTCTCTCCAACCAGCTCGCAAACATAAACACCGACACATCTGAGAAAAAGGAAAGAATAGAGGAACTTGAAGAAGAACTCGAGGAGATCGACGAAAAAATAGATACCAAACAGGACAGGATAGAGGAGATCGAGGAACAGCAGACATCCGGCAACGACGTACAGCACCTGGAAAACCGGATTGAGAAGAAAAAAGGGAAGATCGAGAACAAGCGGGATAAAATAGAGGATCTGGAGGACACTATCAGCGAACTCCAGCAGATGCAGAACCGTAGAAACACCGGATCCAGGGCGGTTGACTCAATTCTATCACTAAACAAGGATGGGGTGTACGGAGCCTTCCAGGATCTTATATCGGCAGAGGACAGGTTCGGAGTCGCTATCGATACAGCAGCCGGAGGCCATATGAACGACCTTGTCGTCAAGGACAAAGACGTGGCAATGGAATGCATCAACTATCTGAAGAGAGAGAACATCGGAAGAGCCAGAACACTTCCTATGGATAAGATCAAAGACCGATCAAAAAGCGCAAAATCACAGATGGCGAAGAAAAAGAAAGGAGTAATAGGATACGCAACAGAGCTAGTCAACTACGACGGAAAATACGAGAAAGCAGTCAACCACGTCTTTTCCGATACTTTAATCGCGGAAGATCTGGACTCAGTCAAAAACATAGACGGCGTTAGGGTTGTCACACTCGACGGAGACGTTATGTCCCGTGGAGGTTCAATGACCGGAGGTAAGAAGAAATCAAAGAAAAAGAAAAGCAAGAAGATCTCACAGAACCTTGACCCGGAAAAAAAGAAGGAGGAGAAGAAAGAAATTGAGGAGGAGATCGAGTCACTTCAGAAAGATATCGCTGAGCTCAAGCAGATGAAGGAAAGAAAAGAAGAAGAGCAGGGATCCGACGAGGAGCTGAGGAATGAGAAAAATGAGATAAGAGACGAGTTAAAAGATCTGAGAGAGAAAAGGCAGGAGATGTACTCCGAGAAACAGAAGCTGAAAACCAAGATAGACGATGTAGGTTCGAAAAAAGCCAACCTGAAGGCAGAACTGGAAAATGTGAAAGACGATCTCGAAGAACATGATTTCGACGAGGACGAACTGAAACTCGAGGCCTCCCCCGAGGATCTGAAAAAGAAGAAAAAGAAGATACTGAGAAAGCAGAACTCGATGGGCCCGGTCAACATGCGGGCAATCGACGAGTACAAGGAGAAAAAAGAGGAGTTCGACGAGTTCAAGGATCAGGTATCCGAAATCAGGCAGGAGAAGCTTGAGATCGAGGACATGATAGATGACATCGATGAGAAGAAGAGAGAATGCTTCATGGAAACCCTGGACGAGATTCAGGACAGCTTCGGACGGATATTCACCAACCTGTTTGACGGAGGCGAGGCCAAACTGGTGCTCGAAGACGACGATATAGAGAAAGGGCTGAAAATCAGAGTTAAACCGCCGGGCAAAGAACCACATATCATCCAAGCACTATCCGGAGGGGAGAAAACCATGACCGCGATCGCATTCGTGTTCGCAATTCTGGAGTACGAGGAGTCTCCTTTCTACATCATGGACGAGATAGATGCAGCTCTGGATAAGAAGAACTCGAAGAAGCTCTCCGAGCTCCTGAAAGAATATGCGGATGAGAACCAGTTTATCGTTATTTCACACAACGAGATAACTGTTAGACACGCTGAGAGAGCCTACGGAGTGACTATGCAGGACGGAGTCACAAAAATGAGAAGCATAGAACTGGAAGTCTAGTTACCAGAACTCGAACCGCCCTTCCAGACCGATATTTTCAAGCCATTTCTTAACCTCATCCGAATCTTCAGCAGCTATCGGAGATACTTCGATGGCTTTTTCCTCATTGTTGATGTCAAAAGATTCGGGATCCTGAGGATAGTGCTCATCTTCAATGAGGTAGCCAGGAACTATCACTTTGGGAATGCCGTCCACTTTTCTCGGCTGGTACACTATCTCCCTTCCCATAAATTCAGCTACCGCGTAATCCTCTCTTTCAATTCTGTAGGGCTCGGAGTAGTCAGGATCAATTCTGATTGCCTCTTCTCCCTCACCGTAATTCAAGAAGAGTTCTGTATCCTCTGTTTTGACCGGTTCCATAGGTAGAAAATATGAGCTAAGCTTTTAGTCAGTAACCAAACCAGTTAAAAACTGTGAAGGACAATTTTTCGGTGGGGAGAGGGATCGAAGAGATGACAGTATGGACGACTACGATATTAACGAACTAGCAGAAGAACCGTGGGAGGACACTCTTGAAGTCTTAACTGCGGACATGGATCCCTCAAGTATAGATATCAAGATTCTGGCAGAGAGATACAGAGATTACATCAACGAACTGGAAAACTTTGATCTGGAGGTTCCTGCCCGGGCAATCAGGTTGTGCGCTGCGCTTCTCAGGATCAAAACCCTTGCAATGGCGGGCGATCAGGCAGAAGAGGAGCCTCAGGAAGAGAACCCTATGGACTTCGAGGATCAAGAGTTCATGGAGGAAGAGGAAATGGTTGAGAGCGATGAACCAGACCTAAGAACAGGGCCGGATCTGGAGATGCCTGTCAAACCTAAACCGAAGAGACGGATGAGCCTTAACGAATTAAAAGATGCTCTTGACGACGCAATGGAAGTGAAGGAGAGAAGGGAGGAGCGTCAGGAAATGAGGGAAGAGATTGATCACCAGATGGAGATAGATGAGAAATCGCTTGACGAGAAGATTAACTCTCTTTTCTCAAGGCTAACAAATCTGATAGGTTCAAGCTCTGATAAAATAAAATTCGATCAACTGGTGGAGAACACTGAAAGCGAAGAACAGCTGGAAAAGTTTCTGCACGTTCTGCACCTGGAGGACGATCAAAAGGTCAAATGTATACAGGAAGACTTCTTCGACGATTTACATGTGAAGCCGACCGAGCAGAAAGAAGAGGTGGTAAACTAGATGGACGCGAAGAAGTCAAGACTTGAAGCAGCGCTTTTCCTCGCGGAAGAACCTGTGGACAAACAGGAAATCGCAGACATACTGGATCTCGGCAGTATGGGATACGTCGACATGCTTATCGAGGAGTTCCAGGAAGCCCTTGAAGAGGAGCACAGAGGCCTTGAACTGGTGGAAACACCGGAAGGATACGAACTGAAGGTCAAGAAAGATCATCTGGAGCACGTCGCACATCTAGCTCCTCACCAGGATCTGAACGAAGGACAGCTGAGAACACTGAGTTTGATCGCGTACAACGCGCCTGTAGAGCAAGCTGATATAGTCGAAATCAGAGGTAACAGAGCTTACCAGCACGTTAAAGAAATGGTCAACAGAGGTTTCATCTCCAAAGAAAAAGACGGTAGAACTGCAATTCTTGAGGTAACAGATCATTTCCTGGACTACTTCGATATCGACTCGGTAGATCAGTTCCGACAGGAATTTGAGAACGAACAGGCTGGGCGTGAAGGAAAACAGCAGGGCGTAGACATGTTCGAATAATGCTTTTTTGTAACTCACCGTTCAACTTGGTTACATGGAACTCACAAGCCTCGATCTATCCATACTGATGGACGACCTGAAGAAGCTTGAAGACGGTCATGTTCAGAAAGTATATCAGAGAGATAACGAGCTTACACTTGAGGTCTACATCCCTGGAGACGGTAAAGAGAGGCTGATAATTGGCACAGATCATACTTTTCTATCCAAGTACAAGAGAGATAACCCTACCAGACCACCCGGGTTTGCGATGGAGCTGAGAAAGCACCTAGGAAAGATTGATTCTGTAGAGCAGAGAGGTTTCGACCGTATTCTCGAAGTCGAGAGCGGAGATACAAGGCTTATATGTGAGGTTTTCGGAAAAGGCAACTTCATACTGGTCAAAGACGACAAGATAATAGGAGCACTGAGACAGGAGGAGTGGGCCGACAGGGATATACTGGTTGGAGAAAAGTATATCTATCCTGATCCGGCCTCCGATCCCAGGAGTATGGATGAGTACGTGAAGAATCTCAGTGAGGGAGAGATAGTGAGAAGTATCGCCTCCGATCTGAGTCTAGGAGGTACCTACGCAGAGGAAATATGTGAAAGAACAGGAGTGGAGAAAACTAAAGAAGTTGACGAACTGAAGGAAGAGGAAACAGACAGGATCAACTCCGAAATACGGAATCTGATAGAAGACGAAAGATACCCTGTTATGTACTTCGATGAAAACGGTTTTCCGAAGAGAGCATCCCCTTTCAAACTTGAAACTTACTCTGAAATGGATGAAGAAGAGTTCGACAGCTTCTCACAGGCTCTGGACGAATACTACTACACAAAGGAGAAGAAGCAGGAAGAAAAGCAGAAGATGGAGGCGTACAACGAGAAGCTGGAAGGTCTTGAAGCACAGAAAGAACAGCAGGAGAGAAAGATCGAAGGACTGAAAAAGTCAGCGGAACAGAAAAGAGAGGACGCGGAAACTATATACGAAAACTACAACCTCCTGCATGAGATCAAGACCAAAATCGAGAACGCAGTCAAGGAGCACGGCTGGGACGAAACCCGGGAAATACTGGAAGAGAAAGAAAACGAGCTTGCGGAGAAGGTCAATTCACTGAACGAGCAGAACAACTTCATCTCAGTTGATCTAGGAGATAATCTGAAGATATACCTAGATCAGGATCTGGAAGCTACCGCATCCGAGTTCTACGACAAGGCGAAAGAATCAGAGTCAAAAATTGAGAGTGCGGAGAAAGCTCTGGAGAGAACCAGGGAAAAAATAGCCGACCTGGAAAAGGAAGATATCGAGATCGAGGAGGTTATGGAGGACAAATCAGAGAAACGGGAGAAGGAATGGTTCGAGAAATACCGCTGGTTCCATTCCTCTGAAGGATTTCTTGTACTCGCGGGAAGAGACTCCCAGACCAACGAGATGCTTGTCAAGAAACATATGGAAAACAACGATCTATACTTCCACGCCGACTTTGACGGTGCGGCCAGTGTCGTTGTCAAGGAAGGGCAGGAAGCAGGCGAGGAAACTCTGAGACAGGCAGCACAGGCTGCTGTCACATTTTCAAAGACATGGAAAGCCGGTATAGGTGCGGATGATGTGTACTACGTGGATCCTGAACAGGTGACAGAAAACCCTGAATCAGGAGAATACCTCTCAAAAGGAGCTTTCGTGATAAGAGGTGAAAGAGAGTATATGAGAAATGTTGAAGTCGACGCATCCATAGGAGTCTACGAAATTGAAGACCATAAAGTACCGATGTGCGGGCCGGAAAAAGCGATACAGGAGAACTGCAAAGTACCGATCAACCTGCGACCTGGACACAAAAAGAAATCCGATATCGCCAAAGAGATCAACCAGAGATTCTCAGATGAAGGACATGATCTAGACCTAGACTACATAATCAGGGTTCTACCTCCTGGAGAATCTGAGATAAAAGAAAACTAAAAAAATTAGGCTGTGACGCCGGAAGAACCAAGACAGCTCCTATGCGCGTAACCATCAGCTGTCGTAACATAAGAGTGATCGGTTTTAACTCTTTGACTACAGAAAATACATTTTCCAAGCCTTGCAGATTCTCCAATCATAATACTACACCTCAAACATCTTTCAACTCAAACCTGTTGAAAAATGTTTCTGGCAGGGCCGAGATTTGAACTCGGGTTCGTACCGCCCCGGGGTACGATGATAGTCCGCTACACTACCCCGCCTACTGCCTGTAAAGTTCGTCTGCAGTTGATTTTAAGTATTCAATGTAAGGTTCGACATCTAACTCGGTGTAGTCGCTTCTGTTCCAGACTGCTTTCCCGTGCTTCCAGATGTTTTCCACCATCCAGTCGTTGACAGAATCTAAATCAGCTTTAGTGGCGTATTCGGCAACATTATCTTCGAGTTCTTGATCTATCGCTTTTCTCCAGTTCGCTGCCATTACGTCTCCTAGAGTGTAATTTGGGAAGTAGCCGAACTTGCCTTTACCCCAGTGAACGTCCTGTAGAACTGTCTCAGACTCATCCATCTCCTCAATTTCGATCCCCATAGGATCGCCTATGTAGCTCTGCATCTTGTTCTGCCATTTTTCGTGGATCTCATCCACCATTGACTCTATAGGTTCATCGCTTTCGATCAGCTCTTTCTCAATTTCGTATCTTATGGCGACATGCAGAGGATAGGTTAGCGGGTCAGCGGAGATCCTCTCCCTGTTATCAGGATCAACCGAGTTGAACCATCCATATAAGTTGTCAGCGTTGAAATCCGGGATTCCATGAGCAGAAAGCCAGTCCTTTGGCCCGAAACCGTCTTCATTCTCTGATGCTAGAAAGCCTAGAAATTCTCTGGATCGGAAGATATGGTTCTGATAGAACCGTGCGCTACCCTCATCTACAGCTTCAGAAGGCGGTTCTCCCAGAGGCAGATACATGTGTTCTCTAGGAAGATTCTCTCTGCCAAAGGTGTGGCCATACTCATGTGCTGTAGTATCCAGTGCTTTGGCCCAGAAAGACTGGTCTGTAGTCTGAAGTGGAGCCATTAGAGAGTTGCCGTACTCCATACCGCTGGAGGCAATTCTTACAGGCATTCTGACCGGGTTTCCACCGAGAACATAATTCGCGAGGAATTCATGTAATGAAGCCGGATTTTCGGTCAGCCCCTCCAGACTCTTGGAATCATCTACTTCTGCTCCGGTTCTTTCCCACACTTCCGGGATTTCCTCATCAGGTATATCCTCAAGGATGTCTATAGCCTCTTTCTTCACCTTCTTCATAACTTCATCTATCTTCTTAGGCGAGACATTCGGCTCCCAAATACCTAGAACCTCGCCGTAGTCGCCTCCTGAATAATTTCTAAAACCTTTAACCATTTTAGCAAATTCATCCTTGACCTCCTCAACCTGATCGGCTTCATTCCACTTGCTTCTAAGGCCGTTTTTCCCCTCTACAACATTTCTTACCGTGTAGGGAATCTCGGAATCGTTCTCGTATTCCTGTAGAATCAACTTCAGGTTCTCTCTTTCATCCTCAGGTAGATTCTCAGGGATACCTCCTTCACTCAATCCTGCTACGATATTCTCCAGTTCTTCGCCTTTAGATTCGATCTCACTGTTTATAGTTTCAAGATCTTTCTCTAGGAGCCGGGTTAACTCTTCATCACCTCTAGGCTTTACACCGGGACCCGATGCTTCATCAGATCTCAGAAGTTCTCTGGCTACTTCAAGCCTGCCTCTTTTCTTTCTTTTATCCAGCAAATACTCCGCAGATTCCCGAGACATATTTTGTATCTTTTGAGTGACAAATTCAAAAATGTTTCCCATTCAGTAGAAAGTTAGCTCTCAGTATTAATAATTCTGAACCAACAGCCTCTCTAAGCCAGACCCGAAAACACGATAGCTTTTGAAACCGTGAAGCCGAGAATAATCGCAAGTAAAAAGGCCGAAACCCATGCACCACCAGTTCTCGAAATCTTCCGAGCATCAAAGTTTGAACGGCTCTCAACCAGACCCGAACCAATCACGGAAGCAATAATCGCTTCATTAAACGAGATCGGGACACCGAGAAAAATACCGATCTGAGCCAGGAAAGAGGCAGAGAGAAGAGCAGCTATAGATCTTCTCGGCCCCATATTTGTGTAGTCAACAGAAACCGCACGGATAATTCTCGGCGAGTAAATCCAGCTCCCCAGCAGTATAGTGACCCCTCCAAGGACAAGCAGAAAATTCATAGAGTAACCGGTACTCTGTAAAGGCCCTACCGCCAGACCAACTGATCCCGCACCAGCCGTATATGCCATGTAAGAACCTGATAAGAGCAGTAAAGCTTTGATATAGTTTTCAGATCCTTCCTCAGGAACAAACTTCCTGAGCAGTTTTGCGATAGAATAGCCCAGGGCAGCAGCCGGAATCGGAATCAAAATCCAGTAAAGAAGTATTTTTGCCATCACAGGATTCGAAACCACGTAGCCCGAGCCTATTCCAACACCTAAAACCGCTCCAACCAGTGTAAAAGCGGTAGGCATAGGATAATCTGTTAAAACACTTGCAATAACTAAAGCAGAACCAATCAAAAGAACAAGAGCGCCCTGAAGAACTGTTAGCTCTGCCCCCAGAATCCCGGATCCGACAGTACTTGAAACATTAGCTCCCTGAACTACAGAACCGATAAACGCAAAAACACCTGCTAAAAGAGCTGAACGGAGAATACTTGCTGTACCAGACGAGTTAACAGGGCCAAAGGCAGGCGCTACACTGGAAGCTCCGATCGAAATACCCATGAAACCGGAAGCCAGCAGTGCAAAAGCTAGAATTACATCCATCTAATCACTTTTCGGTAAACCTTTGCTTCAAAGCTTTCCTGCTTTCCTCATCCGTAGTATCAAGATCAAACCGGTAGTCTCCATTCCTCTTCCTTCCTATATCAGCTGACAGGTCTCCTGCATCAAAGAAGTACGGGTTGAACTTCAGCATCAGCGAGGAATAAACCTTTTCCTCCACCTTTCTTAACGCCTTCAGCGACCCCGAAAAAAACGGTCTCAATGCGTCAAAAGTTGCCTCTCCGGCACCTTCCGGTTTCTTTTTCTTTACTGTATTTTTCCCGGCTTCAACAGCCTTTTTTCCGGCGTTAGCTATATCATCCATCCCCTGGCTCTCCTCCTCTATATTTCTTTTCCTGAGGGACGCGGACTTCACAGTTTTGCGCTTCATATCCTCCTGACTGTCAGAAGAGCGGGGTCTCCACTCCTCAAAATCCTCAGCGACCTCCTCATCTTCTTTCTGCTTTATCACTTCCTCTGCCTCCCCAGCGAACTCTGCTATCTCTTCCAGGTCGCCTTCTTTTCTCAATCCAGAGTTTGTTTCTTCAATATCTTCGGCCATTATAAATTGTAAACAGTATCAGCCAGTTTAAAAGTCTAACTTCTCCTCTACAGCAGTCTTAACCTGTCTGAAAACCTCATCCTTCCCTTTCGAGGCATCAACCAGAACTGTGTTCTCTCTTTCCTCCATTTCACGGTACTTTCTGACAACTTTCTGCTGGAAGTCCATCTGCTCGAAAACATTGCCGTCACGGCCTCTATCTTCCACACGGCTCATTCCTACCTCGGCGGATATATCAAGTATAACTGTCAGATCAGGCTTCAGAATATCCCTGTTGAGAGTTTCCACCCATTCTCTTTCCGCCCCCATAACCGGCTGGTACGCCAGAGATGAATGGGCGTATCGATCCGAGACAACAGTTTTACCCTGTTCCAGCCAGGGAATAACCCTTTCCTCCAGATGAACCATTCTATCCGCTGCAAAACCAAGTGCGGTAGTTTCCGGAGAATGGTTGTCTCCCGAAATCATTTCATCGACTTTCCTGCCGATTTTCTTGTCGGTAGGTTCAAAAGTTAACTCAGCGCCGATCTTCTCCGCAAGCCTTTCAGACTGCGTTGTGGTTCCTGCACCATCAGCACCTTCAATCACAATAAAAGTACCGGGAAAGTTCTTTTCTTTCACAGAGAAAGATTTTGGCTCGAAATCTATTTGTAAGCTGTGATATCTTCAAAAGAATCAAAGCCAAAATCCCATCATATGAAACGGGATGAATTCAAAAGCGTTGGTTTAAGCACCGGACTTGTAGTTTTAAACATTGCTTTAATTACTTTACTGGCGCTCACACCGGCCAGACAGTTCACAAACCTGGCTTTCAGCATACCTATTGTTGGTGTTCTGGTATTCGGTGCCCTGATAACCGGAGGAGTCTACCTGGCGCGTAACGGGATAGAAAACGATTCAGACAAGAAAGCAGTTTTAGGCACCGCTATTCTCCAGGTTGCGTACGGAGTATTCGGCGCAGGAATCATAGGGTTCCTACCACAGTCAGCACACGCCATAGTTCTAGGAGCAACCTTTGTTATAACAACCGGTATAACTCTGTTAAGCGGTCTTCTTGTCTACGGAACGGATCACGACTTCAGCAACTGGGGGAGATACTCGACATACATGTTCCTCGGAGTTATGCTGTTCGCATTTATTGGAAGCCTAACCCCATTGGTTCTCGGTATAGCATTCCTTCTAGCGCTTGGAGGCTTCATAACCTACCTTATCTACGAGATCTGGGAGACAAAACAGAGACCGAAAAAGGTCTACCTTAACGCGATCGGTATCTATGTAGCATTCATGGGTGTATTCGTCCAGATCCTTCAGATAGTGGTAGAAATGTACCTGAGAAGATAGAACTCCTAAATCAAAGGGGAAATCGAAAGACACTTGAGTCTGAAGGTGGCGATAGTTTTCCATGGAGCACCGAGATCTTTCTGAAGCAGATCCAGAGGTTTACAAAGCCCTGAAAAACGAGATTGAAAGACAGGAAACCGAGAGCCTGGAAATGATCGCATCCGAAAACTTTGTACCTAGACAGGTGCTTCAGGCGCAGGGCAGTGTTTTAACTAACAAGTACTGTGAAGGATATCCAGGAAAAAGATACTACGCAGGATGCGAATACCATGACAAAATCGAGAATCTGGCGCGGGAACGGGCATGCGAGTTATTTGATGCAGATCACGCCAATGTCCAGCCGCACTCCGGCTCACAGGCAAACTTCGCAGCGTATTTCTCGGTGCTGACCCAGGGAGATAAAGTGCTGGGACCGGTTCTATCACACGGAGGGCATTTGACCCACGGCCACGGTGTCAATTTTTCCGGCGACCTGTTCGATTTCAATACTTATGCGATAGATCCAGAGACAGGAAGGTTCGAAAGAGAGGAAATAATTGAAGCAGCCGAAGAACACAACCCGGATTTGATTGTCTGCGGTTACTCGGCCTATCCCCGGGAGATCGACTTCGATGCATTCAGAGAAGCTGCAGACCGCGTCGACGCAATACTAATGTGTGATATCGCCCATATATCCGGTTTAGTCGCGGCCGGAGAACATCCCTCTCCTTTCCCGCAGTGCGATATAGTTACAACCACAACGCACAAATCGATCCGGGGTGCGAGAGGTGGAATGATAATGTGCAAAGAAAAATACGCTGACGATGTCGACTCGGCTGTCTTCCCTTACTCACAGGGAGGACCTTTAATGCATCAGATCGCCGGAAAGGCTGTCTGTTTAAAAGAAGCGATGAAACCGGAGTTTAAGGATTACGCGAAGCAGATCAAGAAAAATACAGAGGCACTGGCAGAAGGATTGAAGTCTGAAGGATTAAAACTTGTCTCAAACGGTACAGACAACCACTTGGTACTCGTAGATCTCAGAGAGGAAGATATAACCGGGAAAAAAGCTGAGAAAGCCCTTGAAGATGTGAATATTGTTGTAAACAAGAACATGGTTCCCCAAGACCCGGAATCACCGATGGTGACATCCGGAATCAGGATCGGAACTCCAGCCCTGACAACGCGGGGAATGAACGAGGAGGAGCTACAGGAGATAGGTGAGATGATCGGAAAAAGATTGAAGAACCCTAAGAAGAAAGATTTAGCCGAGAACACAAGAGAAAGAGTAGCCGAACTGCTTCAGGAATACCCTCTCTACGAAGGTTCAGAAGTGGATTACTGAAGTACTGAATCCATAGTTCTGACTTCGACATCGTAATTAGAGGTTTCAGCAACTTTTTCCAGCCCTCTATCAACCCCGACATAAGTAGTAGCTACACCGTAATAGGAGGCGCGCTGGAACTGAGCGTCTAGAAAATTTTTCAGATGGCTTTCGGTGACCATACTGGCTCTTACAGGATATGTCGGGAACTTATGTACGATAGATACCTCTGATAAACTCAAATCCGGGAACTCCTCTATATTTTGCAGAAGTTTCTCTACTTCGATATCTCTACCTGTCAGATCTCCGGATGGAGATTCAATGTAAACCACTGCTTCCTCGGATTCAGGATATGTGGTTGCTCCGAGACTTGGTTCATCCAGAATTGAAAAACCATTTTCTCCTTCAAGCAGGTTTTCAGCTGTTTCCCCAGCTTCGCTGAAACTACCGGCTATAATGACTTCATTGTGATTTCTATCCGATCCCGGATATACAAACTCTGACACTTTAGCCACCATTAAATAGTAACAAATATGAGTCTTATATTTGTATCGGGCAATCTTTCGCTAATCTGAGCCTAGTATTTCGGTATCTTGATCTTTACTCCAAAACCTTCATCCTCGAGCATCTCTTCTGAGTAGAAGATATCGATATCGTACAACCCTGCAACCTTATTGGTCATAGGCAGACCCTGACCTGAAACTTTATCCGAATTAAAGAATGAACTGGCCTTTCTGTACCTTGACTCCACAGCCTTACCCTTTCCGGGAAACTCACTGTAAAGTCCTTCTCCCGTATCCCAGACATCTATCTCGTAGAAACAGTCAGTTTCTTCAACATCAAAACCTAGCTCCAGGCCATCAGTTCCCTTAGAGGTGTGCTCCTCCCAGTTCTTACCCAGAGTCCACGTAACCATTCTCAAGCCGTAATCTGCATCCAGCTCCGTTTCCTCAAAACCGTTGTAGTTGAAATCGGAGGATGCATTCTCATCCCCTATCCTATCATGTGAATCTTCTAGAGGTTCAAGCAACTCTCCGATACTGATATTCTCCGAATTTTCATATCCTCCCAGCTTCCGCTGATAATGAAGAGAATCCCGTGAAACGCTAGCAATACGGTTTATATGGTTCCCGAGATCGACAGTTGAAATATCATCGAAATCATCTGAATGGTTTTCCGCGTAGCTTCTGAGGAAAACTACTTCTTCCTCAGGCAGAGAGGAGACAACCTTAGCATAATCTATCATTTCTTCCGTTGCATCAACGAATCCTTCGAGAGCATCCAGCTCCTCATTATATTTATTCGAGTTCTCAAAACGATCTCTCTGAACCTTTAGATGACCATCCAGAATCATCAGAGAGTTACCTAATTCATGAAGCAGATCATTTACAACCCCGGAAAACCTTTCGAAAGTCTCTTCATCAACCTTTTTCGGATCTACCATTTGATTGGGAAAATGGGAGCGAATCTTCAAATAGTAGAAACTCAAGGAAACGAAAAGAACTTGATTGTTGCTCTGAAAGTTCCTTGTATGGAGCAGTACCAGAACCTCGTTGAAAATATACTTGAAAACGCAAACTACAAGCCGAACAGAACCTCGGTCGACACTATTTCAACTTTCAGCCAGTTCTACCGTATAGATCTATCAGAAGGATTTCCGCTTGTAACAACCAAAGATATGTCCGGATACAGGTGGAACTCGCTTATCCATGAACTGCTGTGGTATTTCTCAGGAGAGGAACACATCAAGAATCTGAGAGAGGAGACAAAGATCTGGGACGCATGGGCCGACGAAGAAGGACTACTTGAAACTGCGTACGGAAGGTTCTGGAGAAGATTCCCGGTACCAGAAGAAGACTCACATCTGGAAGGTGAGGCATGGCCTGACGAAAAACACAGATGGACAAATAAAGAAGAAGAAGACGGCGCACTGACCTTCGATCAGATACAGTATGTAATCGACCAGCTGAACGAGAACCCGAAATCACGGAGAATCGTTGTAAACGCATGGCATCCCGCTAACGCAACGGTTTCAAAACTCCCTCCATGCCACTTCAGCTTTGTATTCAATGTACAGGACGGAAAACTGAACACACATTTAACCCAGAGATCCGGCGATACAGCACTGGGAATACCTTTCAACATCGCAGCGTACTCACTGATAACCCGGATGATCGCAAAACAGACAGACCTCGAGCTAGGGGAGTTCGCACACACAATAGTTGACGCCCACATCTACTGCGGGACAGAGGAAAGAGGCAAATGGTACGGAGAAAACCTGGAAGAGCTTAAACAGAAAGTCAAAGACTGTGAGGCACGGGAAGACTACCTGGATGTCAGAGACTGGATACTTGAAAACGCTCCGGAAGAAGTAGAAGGCGACGAGAAAAAAGACCACATCCCCGGACTATTGAAACAGTTATCCCGGGAACCACGCGAAAGACCGGATATGGAAGTACCGGATAAACCGATCGACGAGATGGAGTACGAAGACTTCCAACTCAAAAACTACAATCCTCATGAAGGAATCAAATTCGGGATCGCAGAATGAGCCAGAAAGGAAGTCGAAGTAGAGCTGAGATCTATGAAGAGGATTTTCAACCGGTTCTAGAAGATTTAGAGGAAGATCCGTTCAGATCTCTCGACCTAGAAGATATGGTTAACTATGAAAGCAGTTTCATAGGACGAGTTCTTTCATATGCCTCCAAAGCAGACGAATACGATGTAGAGCGGATAAGAACCGGCCCTAGTTTCTACACACTGGAAGAATCAGAAGAGGATGATATAACACAACCTGCTCCAAGAGAAGACAAAGAACTCTTTGATGTAGTTCTGGAAAGACTGGAAGAAAGCGACTATATTACAGACTCTGATCTAGAACAAATTATCTCAAAGAACTTAGACTCAAACAGTACAACTGTAAAAATATCAAAAGTCGGCGAGATAAGGAGCTATCTTAAAGAAAGAGAGAAAATAAATTATGACCCCACAGAATCTGTTTTCAAACTGGAGGATTAATCAATGAAAAAAATAATTATCGCAGCAGTAGCCGAGAACGGAGTAATCGGTAAAGACGGAGACATACCATGGCATTATTCCGAAGATCTCAAACATTTCAAACAGAAGACAACCGGCCATTCAGTTATCATGGGGAGAAAAACCTATTTCTCACTTCCCGAAGATTTCCGTCCTCTACCGGACAGGAAAAACATTGTGCTTTCACGGTCAAACCCTGAACTACCTGAGAGTGTAAATCTAGCGAACAGTCTTGAGGAAGCATGGGAAATCGCAGAAAACCACTCCGGAAAAGCCTTCATAATCGGCGGAGCGGGAGTCTATGAACAGGCAATGAACGAATCCGACAAAATGATTCTAACAAGAATACATCAAGAATACGAGGGCGATACCTACTTCCCTGAATGGGATAAAGAAAACTGGAAAGAAATTGAAAGAGATGATCGTGAAGAGCTGAGCTTTGTCGAGTACAGGAAAACAGTCTAGTTAAAACTGATCTCCTCTTCATCCTGTGAGAAACGATTCTTCAGCTCGTTAAATCTTTCTCTCACATCAATCCTACCTGTATAGTCAAGAGCCAGGACAATCAGAGCCAGTAAAATTACTATTCCAAGACCCACTGCTCCAGGCGACTGAGTGAACTGACCTGTCAGACCGTTCGCTTGACCTGGCGTTTCACTAGGTTCTTCAGGCTGCTGACCTGTCTGTTCTGTTTGATTCTCTCCAGTATCCTCTGAACCTGTCCCTGTCTGGTTATCAGATCCTTCTGGTTGATCTGTCTGGTTCTCACCATCTGAGCTCTGTGTATCGTTTTCTGCATCCTCAGTCTCTTGATCAGGCTGAGGGCTGAAGCTGGTTGAACCTCCACCGCCTCCAGTCTCCTCTTCTTCACCATAGGCAGCATAGGTCGAGAAATGAGGTACTTCCGCGACTACAAAGTCGTCACCGTTCTCAACTACTTCAATATCCTCGGAAGTCCATTCGCCGTTTTCAAGCAGGTAGACATCGACATCATTCAGATTTTCATCATGCTCAAACCTGATTTCGCCATCGCTTCTATCTTCCTCCGTTGAGTTAATATTTACCGAAACTGCGGAGACAAACTCGTCTTCTCCCTGAGGTGTTTCAGCAGCTACTGATTCATGGCTTTCAACCTCTGCAGAACCGTTGACACCAGAGTTAATGCCTACAGTTATTGATCCCTGAGAACTCTCCAATGCAACCGAAGAACTCTCTCCCTGGCTCAAATTAACTTTCTGATTATCTATAGCAGGAGCCGAGCTAGGACTGG
>JBLGBS010000008.1:0-31094 GCA_047617985.1 Candidatus Nanohaloarchaea archaeon
TGGGCGTCTATGCCATAAACAACCGCTCTACAGCAACCCTATATAAACAGTTTAGACCGTTCATCAGCTATCTTTCAGCTTCTTAATGCTGCCGGAAACCTGCTGGACTTCGATAAATCCTTTTTTACCCCCAATTTTATCTACAAGTGTTAAAGCAGTCCTGAAATCTTCTACGCAAGACTTTTCGACTTTTATTACTCCTTTCTGTCTTTCCTTGTCGAACTGATTTTTTATAAGCCAGTGATTGGATTCACCTGTTCGTTTAGAACCTATATAGTTCAAACTTGAATCCCAAACCGCTTCAGATAATTCTCCGAAATTGACAGGTTCTTCTGCGTGAACTTTGAATTTCAGGTACCGTTTTTTCTCCCTGATAGAAGGTGGAATAGGTTTCATTCTGTTTCACCTCTTTCAACTATATTTCTAGGATAATTTGAAATTGCTTTTCTCCCTTCGTATCCTAACGATTCAATTAGTGAGGCCAGATCTCTCGGCGCTCTTAAATCGAATTTTTCCTCCGCTGAACTTGTTATTATGTAAGGTGCGTCGTACTTCTCACACAGCATCAGGTTTCTCTGCCAGTGCCTGAAAATATGGCTTCGAGTCTTGTTTGAAGTAGCCAGCATCTTGAAATCCAGGCCAAGAGCAACTTGGTTTTTCGAGGCCTCCTTAGCCAGCACATGGTTGAAACCGGAGTCCTTCCTCCCTTTCTCCGGATGCAGTAAGACATCTATTCGGGAGTCCTCTACAGCTTTCCTATTCAGTTTTTCATCTCCTCCCTTGAAAGCCAGAACATCGGCTTTTTTCCGGTTCTCACCGATTTTTCGTTTTAGCTCGCCCCAGTTATCAGCTTCCAGAAAAACTGTCTCCAGATTGGGGTTGACGTTCCAGCCCAGATCCTGCATCTTCTCCAATACTTCGTCTGATTTCTCACTGATACAGAGATCGTAGAACCGGGGCATAATGAGAGGTAGGTGGTTAGATTTTAATCATTTAGCCTCTAGAAAAAGCTAGATTTTGAGTCCGTAAAGTGCGATTTTTCCTCTACTAATACTGCCTTGATTTGACTGAACTCTTATTCCTTTGTAAGTATTATTTGAGACTCCATATCCATTTGCATTATTTTTTGTTCCTGCATAAACATTGTTGTCATACTGTATACTTTCTGAATAGTATCCCCATTGATCATTAGAATCTCTTATTCCATGAATTGTAATATCTCCTCTAAGTGAGTATAAGTCATTAGAGTTTACGTCAGTCGCTAATATACAGTGCTGGTTATTGGATTCAATATAGGTATCTGTTGATGTAGCATTCATGTCCTTTCTCTCAAGCCTGCTATCGACATAATTTTCTGCGTAGCTACCTGAGCTATCTTCTTGGAGCTGGAAATAGAGCTTGCCTCCTGAAGTGTCGAATCCAAAGCTGAAAATTACCTTGATGGTTGTATAGTCGGGATTTGTCGAGGTATTCCAGCTGATAGAAGGAGAAGAGCCAGTAAAACTAGTTGTGGAATATATCTCTTCCCAAGGGCCTGTACTAGATTCCAGGGCTGAAGCAGGGACATGTTGCTGACTTGAGTCCCAGATAGTGTTCGAATTGTTATCAGTTAAGTCTCCATATAATGATACATTGCCCGAGTTATCCACATCTAGATCCGTCCCGGAGCTGTTTCCCCCGTAGAAAGTTAGTCCGTTGCTTCGAATGTTTAGTGCTGAGGTCGGAGCGAGCGAGAGTGCTCCTAAACCGAGTGTTCCAGCACCAAGTTTCTTGAGGAACTGCCTTCTGTTCATAGAACTCTTCTTTCTGCCAGACTGGTCATACTCCCGTTCTTCTTCAAATCTTTCCTCAACTTTCTTTTCTACAAGTTTTTCCAATTCTTCCTCGGATAGCTCCATTAGCTCTAGTTTCTTTTTACTTCTGCCTATTTTTATTTCATGACTATCATATATCAGACTGAAGGAAGGAATAGCTAGAGTAAAAATAGTATGGAAAAAGTAATTAGAGAAGAAAAAGTTTACTTGGTTCGTCCGCCGTTTGCACTCTGGCTTGGCCGGACTTTCTCAGCTCCTGTTCCTTTGTTCTGAAGTCCTCGTGACTTTCTTCCTGCTGGTGTAAGCCCTCTTTCTGCTCTGTTCTCTTCGTCGCAAATCCAGTTAATATCGTCGTCACTCTCGATCTCTGGGTGCTCTGTGTCTACCATGATTACTTCGAACCATTTGTAGTTACCGTCTTCAGCTACCCAGTAACTGTCGAGTACTTCTAGGTTCTCGTACTTGCTGGATGCTCTCTGCTCTGCGATCACTCTCTTCGATTTCTTTGAAGAATAACGGTTCTGACCTGATGTCTTCGGTCTCCGTCCGCCGGAAGGTCTCTGCCTTTTTGATCCTCCCTTCCTGATCTTTGTCCTTATTACATTGAACCCGTTCTTCGCTTTGTATCCCAGCTGTCTTGCTTTCGGGATTCGAGTAGGGTTCTCTGTCTTGACAAGAGAGTCCTCCTGTCTCCACTCGACAAGTCTCTCCTGCCAGATTTCATCCAAGTTTTCCTTCGGCTGCTCGTACTGCTCACGAGCGTATTTGTAGTATGACATTTTAGTTCAGCTCCTGTAAACAATGGTGTCAGGAAAATATTATAAAAGAGGGTATGAGATTAAAGATTATTTCTGGGTTTTTGTCGGTTTGTTGCCGGTTATCATGTGGTGGAGTATATCTATTTGTTTCTGTAAATCTTCTTTATCTCTAGCTTGTTTGATTTTAGCTTTTCTCTTGCTCGGTTTTTCACCTGTAACTTTCTTAACAAATAGCTTTCTCATATTATAATTCAAACCGAGCTATTCTAATAGTTCTATCAGTGCTTCTCGTTCAGATATCTCCCCAGCTTCGAGATCTCTCTTAATATCATGTTTTGTTCTGGATCTTCAACTATTTTCATCGTAGAAACATCGACGTGTTTGCCTGTTAGTTTATCTGGAATATTTATATCTGTATATACAGGCTCTGAATCGTTTTTTATAGTTTTACAGCTCTGGTTTGTTATAATTCCTTCTTCTTTTTTTATAGCTGATTTTCAATAGGTACATTGCTGGACATCTTACGGAGTATATCACCGATTTTTTTGTTGAATACTACTGCTTTCATTGTTTTACCCATACGCTCGCACTACCGTCATTTCCACCAGGTTCGTAATAGATATTAAGCGAGCTATCAAATGATATAGGCGGAAATATGAATTCGTGTCCGATTTCAGCGATACCGCCTTCTGTCGGTGTAAAGCGTGTAGTATTGCCATCTACAGTTATATCTATATAAGTTCCGTCGTTATATGTCCTAACACCTTCTATAAATCCCGATATAAGTGTTCCAGAGCCAGAAATATCCACGACAGTTCTTGCATCATATTGGTTTGCTGGATAGTCGTCATATCGTGTTATATCTGAGAGGTCATCTTGTTCTGCTGTAACATCGGGGGGAAATGTTGGAGTGTTCCAATAAGCTTTAGATCCATCAGAATATAGGATTTGGCCATCGGTTCCGGCACTTCCAGAGAACTCTTGGACGCCAATCTCTTTGGATCCGCCATCTTTAATGGCTGATTCATCGAATTCTTCAATTAATCCGTCGTCATTAGTATCGGCTTGAAGACTAGTTGTAGGCACATATTGGTTGTTTGTGTTCCAGATTGTTGTTCCTCCGTCGACTATATTTTTTCCTTTTACATCGTTTCCTTCTGATAGAACTCCGGAAAGAGTCTGTGTTGATCCTCCGCCGCCACCTAGTGGTGAGAATGTTAATGCGGAAGTAGCTGAAGAAAGTCCAATTGCTCCAGCACCCAAACCAGCCATCTTCAGGAACTGGCGTCGGCCAATTTTTCCGTCTTTTTCTTTGTTAGAACTGTCTTGTGTTTCTTTCTCTCTTTGTTTCAGTCTTTCTTCTACTTTCTTTTCTACAAGTTTTTCCAGCTCTTCTTCAGAAATTTCCATGTGGCTTGGTATTTGGTTGTCTCTTCTCGTTTTTATTTCATATGCCGGTTCTGTTTTTCAGGATTTGTGAGGGGAAATACATAAAACTTCGATGTGTTATTACACTTGTGTGATACTATGCATCCAGCACTAAAGATTCTGGTCGGAGCGTTCATGGTCACCGTTGGAGTTTACTCTTCACTGCGGTTCTGGCCTGAGCTCTTGACCTTGGTTAAAGCAGGTATTGGCCCTCTACTGGTTCTAGTAGGTGCTTTCATTGTATGGCTTGAAAGCGACGAGCTGAAGATGAGGAGGGAACAGAAATCAAGTTCTTCATCTGATGGAATGCAGAGACAGTTCACTGAAGCAATCGAATCAGGTAGCGATGAGGAAACTGAAGAACCAGCACAGGAGCAGGCAGAGCCTGTTCAGGAAGAAGGACATACCTGTCCTGAATGTGGTAAAACTTTCGATACAGAGAGAGGAATGCACATTCACCAGGCACAGAAGCATGAGTAAACCGCCTGGAACAAATTTACTTTTTCTTTCTATTTATCTAGGAGAAAAATTTATTTTTACTGGCTGTCGTACAGGTTTTCAACTTTCTCCAGAGAGTCGGCTTCTTCTTTGTCATCCCGGAACTGCTTCATCCTCGGGAATCTTAACGCATAACTTGAACTGTAGTTCGGTGACTTCTGGATTTCCTCGTATTCTGCCTCTATAATTACTTCGGACTTCACCTTGACATCTCGGCCGTCCTCTTCAACTATCAGCGGTTTCAGTTTCTCAGTTATCTCCTCTAGCTGTTCATCGGTTAAACCGGTTGCCATCCGTCCAACCATCTGGTATTCCTGGTTTTTCTCGTCCCAGCAACCGAGTTTCAGGCGGGAGAGCCAGTTGCTCCGTCTCCCTTCACCCCATTTCGCGCCGATGATTGCGAGATCCAGTGTCTCCATTACAGGCTTCAGCTTCACCATGTAACCGACCCTGTTACCTGGTTTGTATTCTGCGTCAAGCGACTTCATCATTATTCCTTCATGTCCTTCTGCAAGACTTTTCTGCTGGAGTTCCTGTACTTCTTCCGGGTCTTCTGTTACTGAGTGGTCAGCCATCCTGATTTTGCGGTTCTCTTCGTTAACTATCATTTCCAGTCTCGCCCACCGTTTCTGGTACAGGGTATCTAGCTTTGAACCATCTTCGTAAATCAGGTCAAAAGGTCTAACCTCGACAGGTATTTCTTTCTTCAGCTTCTGGATATCATATTTTCTTTTGATCCTCTTCGACAGTTTCTGGAAAGGGATGGTGGAGCCGTCTTCCGGGTCATAGGCAACGATTTCAGTATCTATTATGCATTTCTCCGTCTCCACATTTTCTTTCACAGCATTTTTCACATCCGGAAACTGCTCTGTGACGTCCTCCAGCCTCCGGGTAAAAACCTTGACCTCATCTCCTTTCTTATGTATCTGAGCTCTCATGCCGTCGTATTTATAGTCGATAGCTGCTGGTTCTCCAACTTCCTCGAACCCTTCTTCTATAGTGTCGACTTTCTTGGCGAGCATTGAGTTAATCGGCCGGAAGATCTCTATCTCCAGTTTATCCAGTTCCTCGATTCCTTCTTTACATGCTCTGGCGACTTCTTTGAAGTCGTTGGTCAGGTCGTATCCTTTCTGTATTTTTTCTTTATGCTCTCCGTCGAAGAATGCCTCTGCCAGCGCATCTCTTATTATTCCTTCTCCTACTCCCAGGCGCAGGTTTTCCAGGAAGGTTCTGACAATGTATTTTGCCTCTGTGGGATCGGCATCGTTCAGTAGAACCGCTACCTCCCTTTTTTTCTTATCCATAGAGACTTTCCCGGTTTCTCCACCGCCTTCACCCATTCTTGCGACTTTTTCCAGTTTCTCGTTCACTCTTTCCACGGTTAGCTCCTGGCTCATAAGGCTCTGCTGTCCTCCGCCAGATTCCATAAGTTTCTCTGCTGCAGTTCCCAGGTCTCCCTCATCTCGCCAGACATCTTCTATCTCGGAACTGGTTTTTCCGGTGACTTCCTGAAGAATATCGACAACTGTTTTGCTTGAGATTCCGAGATCAAGGTCTTTCCAGTAAGGGAAGGAACGCCCCATGCACAGTAGTATTACTTCCTCCAGCTGTTCTTCGTTCTCCGAGAAAAACTTGGCGATCACGGAGGTCATTTCCAGTGTGGACTGGGTTTCCTCCAGCTGTTCGTATACTTCAACGATTTTGGTGTAATCCATGTTTCAGGTTTTGGTCATCAAAGGTTTAAACACTGAGTCCAGAATTATCTGTATAATGTCAGTTTTCGAACTTGTGCAGGATCTGAAATCGTTTCGCTCGTGCAAAGATGAAGTAATACCCAGGAAGAAAATGGGTAAAATTCTTGAGGCAGGGAGACAGGCACCTTCCCCGAAAAATGTTCAGAGCCTGGAGTTCATAGTTGTTGAGGATGAGAAAAAACTGGAGTTTCTGGAAGAGGCAAGTGGAGATAGAAGGGTTTCCGAGGCTCCGACCGCAGTTGTGCTGGTTGCGGACGTAGATAGAATGTCTCGTCATGTTGGAAACCATTTCGCCCGTGAAGCTTCTAACTCTGAGGCAGCACTCGCAGCACAGAACATGAGGCTTGTAGCGAAAGAGGAGGGGGTAGGTTCCTGCTGGATCGGTGGTTTTGATGAGGATGTGGTTGCTGAACAGCTTGATGTTCCATCTGGGAAGCAGCCGCTCGGAATTCTTCTTTTCGGTTATACTGAGAATGAGGTCGAAAGAGATCCGAAGTTTGGTTTGAACTCAGTCTGTTTCTATGACTCGTACGATAACCAGATTGACAGCGTGTTTGACGGCGTGGAATGGAAGGGCCTCAGGGAGAACAGGGAGATTTACGGCAAGAAGGCGGGTGGTCTGGTTAGTAAGCTGAGGCGGAAGGTAAGGAGTATTTTATAAATCTTCACTCCTAATTAATTATTACTCGTTAATGATAAACATTTAGCTTGCGAGTGGTAAAAAAGCCGGATAAGGTTTATAACTACTCGTAAAGAATGGTTTCACAGACACGGTGTAACAAAAAATGGTTGCAAGTCAAGAGACTCTGGACAAGCTGGAAGATATCGGACTGAATATGTACGAAAGAAAGATTTACTCTGCACTTATTAGCAGAGGAGTTTCGACTGCTGGAGAGCTGTCAGAGATGACAAATGTCCCGCGTTCACGTGCTTACGATGTTCTTGAGTCTCTTGCAGAAAAAGGATTCGCCGTGATAAAATCCAACCAGCCGATGGAGTATGTAGCGATTCCTCCAGAACAAGCTATTGAAAACATAAAAAGTCAGCACAGGAAGGAGCTTGAAGAGAAACTCCAGAAACTTGATACTTTCAAGGATTCTGAAGCAGTAGACGAGCTTGAAAGCCTTTACGATCAGGGGCTTGAACTTGTAGAACCGGAAGAGATGTCCGGCTCGCTGAAAGGGTCTCACCAGATCAATCAGCACATGGGAACAATGTTCCAGGACGCTGAGGAAAGCATAAAAATTGTTACTTCCGAAGAAGGTCTTAACGATCTATACGAGAACCATTCCGATCTACTGAAGAGCGCCCGGGAGAATGGAGTTAACGTGAAGGTTCTGGCGCCTGTAACTGACAAGAACAGAGACTCTTTCGAGGAAATGAAAGAGTTCTCAGACGTGAGACATCTTCAGGGCAATGATTTCGATGTCCCGGAAGGAAGGTTCGCTATAATTGACAACGACGCTTTAACAATGTCTATGACTCACGATGAAGTCCACGAGACGCAGGATACGGCTTTCTGGACTAAGAGCGACCACATGGCAGAGCAGACAATGGATCCTGTTTTCGATATGCTGTGGGAACACTCAGAAGAGGAACCGGATAATCCAGGAGATAAAGGGCCAGAAAGGCCTGAATAACTGCTTATTTACTTATTATTCTACATTCGCACTCGTCAGCTTTTCTGAAAAAGTCCTTCAACTCTTCTAATTCTTCTCTAGAATTAGGTGGGGTGTCATCTGAAAGTTTGGATTTTTTTTTGACTTAACTTTCTCCCATTCCCAGTACTCTATATCTTGTATCTTTAAAGATAATTCATGAACCCTGTTGTTGTCTTGAATGTAATATCCGGGATCATCCTTACCGCTTTTCCTTCCTTGAACATTGCGGAAGTCCAGCATATAGAACAAAAAACTTGTGAACATCTGGATAGATTTACTTGTGTCGGTGCAATCGCTGATATATTCGGTATTCTCAAAGAATTGCTCGAACTCAACAGAGTTTTTACAGTCCCACTCTGATTCAAAGCCCATGCTTGGAATTACTTGAGGTACAAAGATAAGTATTTACCTGAAGTTCTCTAAAGTTTTCTATCTCCAGGCTGCTTCAACAATATTAGTGCTTCCAAGCATACTGGCCAGACTGGACTTGGCGTTTAGAAGTGATAGAAGACTGAACTCAGGTTCTATTTCCACTGTTTCCGTTTTCAACTCGGTTCCCGTCATGTTTTCAGCTTCACTGACTGCTGTCTGTCTGCCTCCAAGTTTATCGACAAGTCCAAGCTGTTTTGCCTGAGTTCCAAGAAATATTTCACCGGTTCTGACTTCCTCTACCTGGCTCTGAGTTAGATTTCTCTCAGTTCTTACATCTTCGACAAACTCTTCATGAATAATATCTGTCTTCTCCTGCAGAACCTTTCTATCTTCCTTGGTTGTGTTTCTGTAAGGTGATCCGACATCCTTTAGACTTCCTGAAGTAATATTCACATACTCGACTCCGAGCTCCTCCATTAACTCAGAGAACTCCATGTAAGAGCTTTTTACACCTATACTTCCTGTTATTGATGCCGAATCTGCTACTATTCTGTCACACCCAAGTGAGGCCAGGTATGCTCCGGATGCTGCTACATCTCTGAACCGGCAGATAGTTGTCATTTCCAGTGATTCAATCTCTCTTCTAATCTCTTTCGATGCTACAACTGCTCCGCCTCCTGAATTCCATTCGTAGATCACTACTGAGGCTCCGCTGTTCCGGGCTCTGGTGTTCAGCTCTCTCACTCGGCTTGGGGTTATTGACTGTGTGTTGAAAGAACTGCTGGTGGATGTTATCTGGCCGTCTAGAGGGATAACTGCTGCCTTCTCCTGAGCTGTAAAGCTGTCTCCGCCTGTGCCGGCGAGAACAGCGATTAAAACAGTTAGTCCTACTAGAACACCTGCTCCGGCGAAAAAGTACTTATCCATACTATAACAGAGGATGGTTCTTCTTTTTAACTTTTCATTTGACTCATTTACCTATGTCGGCGCTGAAGAAAATCTCCCGGACTATAATTGAAGAGATACAGAATGAGGAAATAGAATCCAAGGATCGGATAGAATCCAGGAAGAAGGAGCTCTGTCGGGAAACAGAGTTTAACGGTATGCCGAAGAACTCGGATATTCTCCGTTTTGCAGAAGACGAGGAAGAAAAAGCTAAACAGCTTTTGAAGACCAAGCCGATGCGAACTATCTCCGGGATTGCCAATGTAGCGATTATGGCAAGGCCAGCTCCATGTGGCGGTGGTTGTATCTACTGTCCGAAAGGAAAGGATGCACCGCAGAGCTACACAGGGAAAGAACCTGCGACCCGTAGAGCGATAAGAAATGATTACGACCCGTTCGATCAGGTACATGACAGACTCGGTCAGTACGAGAAGAACGGCCACTCAATTGACAAATCCAAACTAATCATTATGGGAGGTACTTTCCCGTTCCAGGATCCAGACTATCAGAGAGAGTTTATTAAGAGAGCATTTGACGGTTTAAATACCTATAGAGAAGGTGAAGAGTCCGATAGTTTGGAGGATGCACAGCTCCAGAACGAGACAGCTGAAATCAGAAATGTCGGGATAACTTTTGAGACCAGACCTGACATCTGTGAAACCGAGCATATCGACCGTATACTTGATCTAGGTGGTACCAGAACAGAGATGGGGGTTCAGACAGTTTTTGATGAAACTCATGAACTGACTAATAGAGGTCACGGCATGGAGCCTGTGATTGAAGCAACCAAGAGACTGAAGAACGCCGGTTTCAAGGTCGCGTACCACCTGATGCTTGGACTGCCGGGTGAAGGTTATGAGGAAGATATCGAGAAGTTCAAGAAAACTTTCAACGACTCTGATCTACAGCCGGACGAAGTCAAGATCTATCCCTGTGAGGTTATACAGGGAACCGAACTGTATAGAAGATACGAGGAGGGAGAGTTCGAACCGATTGACGATGAAGAAGCGAAAGAAAGGCTGAAAGAAGTTCAGAAGAACCATATTCCTCCGCATGTCAGAATCAAAAGAGTGATGCGTGATATTCCTTCAACCGAAGTAGATGCCGGCCCACAGCTAACCAATATGAGGCAGATGGCCCTCCAGGAACTTCACAAAGAAGACAAAAGATGTCGATGTATAAGATGTAGAGAGGTAGGTCATGTAAAAAGGACACATGATCTGGAGCCACAGCAGGAGAACATTGAGCTTGTTGAGAGAGACTATGAGGCGTCTGGAGGTCATGAATACTTCCTAAGCTTTGAAGATACTGAAAACGATATTATACTAGGATTTACTAGGCTTAGAGCTCCGCCCGAATCATTCCGTCCGGAGATTGATGGAGACACTCTGATTGTCCGACAGCTGAAGGTTATGGGCAGCGCAACCGATATCGGAAGCGAGGGAGATGTCCAGCACCAAGGCTACGGCACAAAGTTGATGGAAAAGGCTGAAGAGAAAGCCAGAGAGCTTGGAAAGAATAAAGTAGTTGTGATCTCGGCAGTTGGAACCAGGGAGTACTACCGGAAGTTCGACTATGAAAAAGAAGGGCCTTATATGGTTAAAGAACTGGATTAATCGATCTCCATCTTCTTGTGCATGGAGTTGAAGTTTTCATATTCGTCTTCTGTAACCAGAACCATATCTTCGAATCTTAATCCTCCCTCTTCTGGGTTGTAGAGCCCTGGCTCGATTGTCAGTACCATTCCAGGTTTCAGTTCTCCGCCTGAAGGCCCGAGTCTTGGCGGTTCGTGGGCGTCAAGCCCTATTGAGTGGCCGACTGAGTGGAGGAAGCCCTGGTCTATATCGCCCTGTCTCAGGGTCTGGAAGCCCAGTTCCTCGAAAACCTGGCAGACAGTATTGTTCATTTCTTCGCCAGTTATACTTTCTTTTTCAAGAGACCGGAATGCTTTCTTCTGTGCTGATTTAACTGCTTTTTCCATTTCTTTCAGCTTTTCAGATGCTTCACCTTTCACAAATGTCCGTGTCATATCGCCGTGATATCCGGAGGGGTGGCGTGGGAAGAGATCGATTATTATCGGTTTATGGGGTTTTAAAGGCCCGGAACCGGTTTGGTGAGGGTCTGCGCTCTGTTTTCCTGATGCCACTACTGTATCAGTAAGTTCAAAGCCCTGATCTAATAGATATTTGTGGAGCTCGGCCTTCAGTTTCTCCGAGGTCAGAACCTCGCCTTGGTAATGGATTCTATCGTCTTTTATGTTTGATTCCTCAAGTATTTTCTCTGCCTCCTGCATTGTTTGCTCGGTTACTTTTTGAGCTTCTCTGAGGTTTTCTATTTCTTCCTCGGTTTTCATCGATCTCTGTTTTTCCACAGGGTCTGGAATCGGCTTAATTTTCAGTCCTTCTTCTTTAAGTCTGTCCGCGGTTCCGATGCTGAAGTTTTCTGGGACAGCAAGTTTTTCGATACTGTTTTCCTTTAGAAGTTCTTTCAGTGCTTTGAATTTGGACTCTTTGTCTCTTCTTATATCGCCTTCTTCAAATTCTGCGGTGTTGATGACTTCGTCTACGTCTGCTTCTTCCTTTGCCCGGCTGTACTCGATTGGCGGAACCATCAGTACTGATTTTTCCCGGGTTCTAAGATAGTAAACCGGGTCGTGGACTTCAAGCTTTGTCAGGTAGTAGAAACTGCTGTTCTTTGAGTTATCGATTATAAGGAAGCCATCTGCATTCTGGTTTTCAAGCGTTTGGCCAAGTTTTTCTGTCCTTCCCATAAATACTTCTGTGCTCCTGCAGTCAAAAAGTCTTTGTCAACTGCGTATCTGTTCAATCTGTGTAAAAAGAAAAATAGTGGTGGTCTCCCCTCCCCTTGGGAAGTACTCACCGATGAATTCTAGTTTGAGTGTGTGTTTTTGAGTGTCTGCCACTTGTCTGCGAACTCGTCTTTCATCTGCTCGAGTGCTACTTTTTCCTCGTCGCTCAGTTCGTTTGACTCTACTATGTTGCGGTAGATCTTGTATGGATGGGTTGGCACATCCTGGTTCATGTTGTCCTCGAATCTTGGCTCGAATTTCTCCCTGTGCTGCTCAACCATTTCCTGAAATTCGCCATTGTCTTTCAATTCATCGGCGAGCTTTTCCTCAGTGCTTTTACCAATGTCCCAAAGGCTCGCCATATATCTAAACGATTGTAGTTAACTCTTTTAATCATTGTGGCGCTTTTGGGTATAAAGGCCTGTAGAAAACCTCTCTTTTGTGTTTACTGTTTGATAACAATCTTTTTGATGAGTGGCGTAGAATTATACGGTACCGGGTTAAAGAAAAATCTATGGCAGAGCTATTTAGTGTTCTGAAGGAGAGCTTTCGGCTTCTGCTGGAGGAGCCGAGACTTTTCGTACCTAAAATATTTTCAACTCTAACAGCCTCTCTGTTTCTGGTTTTTCTGATCTCATCGCCTTCAAGGATAGCTGAGATGAATCCGGTTCGTGCTCTAGGTCTGATGTTTGGCTCTCTGTTTGGGCTTTCGGTTCTCGGTGTATACTCTTCTATGATGCTTTCCTCAATGGTCAAATCCTCGAAGCCTTCCCTCTACAGCAGTTTTGTGGAGGTTTTCGGCAAGTATTCGAACGTGATCAAGGCATCTCTGGGCAGTATAATCGCCGGGGTCGGGATCAGCCTGATCTTTACGCTGGGCTACTGGCTGTTCATTGTGACAGGAAGTCCGATCTATCTGGTTTTCGGCCTACTTTCCTTTATCTCTTTTATGATAGCTATCAGCTATTACGGATATTTCCTCCCGGTTACGCTTCTGGTTGAGAAAAACTTTAGAACGGCGTTCGGGAGCTCGATAAAAAGTTCGAATGAAAATAGAAAGGTAGTTTTGTCACTGCTGATTTTCTCCCTAGCTCTGATTTCACTTGCCTTCTTTTCAGCAGGTTTCCTCGAAGCGCTCGGTTACGCAGGTTTTGTGGCTGGTAGGCTAGTTTCTTCTGTTGCCAATACCTACATCTTCACGGTTTCTCCTACCTACTACTTTGAGGAATCAGGCTCGTAGAGTTTCAAGCAGTTCCTCGGCTGCTGCCTCTGCCTTTCCATCTCTGTTCTCAATGATCTTCAGGTACGCACCTGTCAGCACTGCGCCTGTGGAAGCCATTTCTCGGGCTACCTGCTGGTACTCCTTGATCTGTTCGACTTCGGAGTGCTCTCTGTCGCGGGAGTCGTCTTCCTGCGTTCTTCTCCAGATTGCTTCCGGTGAAGCTCTAAGCATTATAATTTTTTCCGGCTCCAGGTTCTCGATCGTCCATTTCGGGAGTCCCGGAATGTATCCGAAAGGTGTCTGGATGGCTGCATGTGTCTCCACGATAACATCTTTTTCCTCGGATTCCTCCACAATCTCCTTAGCTGCCTGCTTCTGGATTCTCTTGTTGGTTTCTGGATCAAGCTCTTTCAGCTCGTCTCTGCTGGATACTAGATCTTCGTTTTTAGCAGTCTCCAGCATTCTGTCTCCGTAGTTGATGAGTTTGTAGTCTTTATCCGAAAGAAGCATGGTCTGTTCAAGTACTGTTCCCTTGCCTACTCCGGAAAGTCCGATGATTATGTTGACTTCTCCCATAGTTGTACTACCTAATTCTGTACATTAAACTTTTCTCCCAAGTAATTTAACCATTCGTCGCTTCCTTCCAGAGGGCCGATGAAGCTGTAGCTGTCAAGTTTCTCCGCGATATTTTTCGGGATTCCTTTCTTCTCCAGCCCTTCTTCAAGGAAATCCTCCAGAAACTTCTTTGCGTCGGTGTATTCTCTATCCACTTTTGCGGTTAGACTGTCTTCTTTGATGAAAATGTTGTCGTATTTTGATGTGAACTCGGATAGATGCTCCTCACCGTGGAAAACCTTTGGGCCGTCCTTTTCCTGTGTTTTCGGGAGTTCTCTGTCCAGCTCGAAGAAAATTTTTATCTGATCTCCTACGTGAAATCCTTTCTCGTAGATCCTGAAGTCTTTCTTCCCGATTTCCGAGATCAGCCTCCGCATAGTCTTCCGCATCTGAGGGTAGACAATATCATCAACCTCTTCCACTGCGTCGAACTCTATAACAAGCATGTCAGCCCGTTTTTTCAGTTCCTGCTTCAGTTCGAACTCTGTGTAGCTTTTTTCCTCTCTCTGGAAGAATTTCATTCCAGGGTTCTGTCTGAATTTCCAGCAGAGGAAGATAAATCTTGACAGGTTTTCTCTGCTCATTACAGAGGCCACGTTTCTCTCCTCGTCGACAGGGTCGATCACGATCAGTGATTCATCGCTGAACTTTTTCTCCAGTTGGTTCGGTAGTTCTTCGTGATGGTTTTCCGGATCTATAACAGGGTTCTCACTCCAGCTGACTGCTTCTCTGACCAATTCTTGGAAGCTTCCGTACTCATGTATCAGTATCTCACATAGATATCCGGAGAACCCTTGGACTTTGAGAGAGGAACCGTACAGTCCGGCGGTGTCGAGAAACTTCTTCAGTATAACTACATCCTTTCTCTCCTCTATTGTAAGGTTATTCTTCACCCAGCGGGAATGGTGAGGTGTTCTATCTACACTGCTCTTTATATCCTCTGACGTAGTATCGAAGCATGGAACGATCTCGACCTCGTAGCCGTCTATTTCTCCTCTGGTATAAGGGTGTTCTGCGTACTCTACCTCGAACTCTCCTCCGAAGTTTTTGAAAACCGATTTACCGATTTCCAGTCCTCTGTTTTCAAGCTCTGTTCTTTCTATATTCTCTGGGAATAGAATAAATATGTCTATATCTCTGTCATTCTTCATGCAGGTTCCTCTGGATGCCGACCCTGCAAAATGCGTTTCAAGGCCGGATTCCTGCTGTATAAATTCTGATATCTCACGGTATTTCTGTTTCAATCCCTCGATATCTTTCTCCTCAGGATAGTTCTGCTCCAGCACTTTTTCTCTGAGTCTTTTCCATTCCATAGGTAAAAATCCTTAATCAAGAATAATAATCCTTTGATCCCGGTAGCAATCTTTTTATTCAGAATATTTCTAAGTTTATCACATGACTAGGAAAGGAATCTCACCTCTTATTGCTGCAGTGATGCTTCTAGCCCTTGCCATGGCGGTAGGCGGGTTATTCAGTGAATGGTCAGGACAGCTTGTAGACAGTTCTACGCAAGACACAAGTGACAGCCAGAGCGAGGTTATTGACTGCTCTGCCAGAACCATTGAGATAAGCGATGTTTCTCTGGGTAGTGGCTGGGTAAACGCAACCCTTCAGTCGGACGGTGGAGATCTGGGAGAGATACAGGTTGTTGTACTGCCTTCGCAGAATACAGATACTGTTGATCTACCAAAGGATGGTATCATCAACAGCACATCGATACAGGTGAGCGGTCGTCAGGACACGTTAAGAGCAAGCTCAACTGAATGCGGAGCGTCAATCGAAAGAGAACTTGAGTACTGATTAGAAATAGAAAGGTAAAAATGTTCGAGAGTATTTTTCTACTCTCTAACGCCAAGTACAAGTTTCCTGTCTTCGATCATCTTGTACTCAATTTCCTGTCCTTCTGAGACGTTTAGGTCGTCTGGAAGCTCCATTTCCTCTGTTTCATAGGAGTCCATGTCCATGACCTGCGCGATGCTTCCTTCTTTGGAGACGATCTGTCCGATCTTTTTCTCCACGTCAGGGCTCATCATCATTGAATCGACAGGCTTTGTAACGTGTTTGTTCTTTCCGCCGAAAATTTCTTTGGCTTTGATCTTGGCCTTTGCGGATCCGTGTTTTCCAGGTGAGGACTTTGAAACGCTTCTTACCTCACATGGCTCTCCGTCGATCATGACGTAGGTGCCGTTTCTTACTTTTCCTGCTTCTATCTGTGTCGGCATTCTATCACTTTGTAGATAGTTCGACATCCGCCGCTTTTACTGTCTGTCGGTTTGCGTGGTCAGCCATTTCAACTGCTTCTCGAGCGATTTCGTTTCCTACATCTTCTACTGCTTCTCTAAGTTCCTCTACTGCGTCCTGTGAAACTCTGTCTGCTCCAGCTTTTCTTATGATTCTTTCAATCGGTGCGTTTGGTAGGCTCATTTTGTATCACAACCAAGAATTGCTAGAGTAATTTTTAATACCAACCGGTTGGAGAAGGCCTAACAGCTAAATGAATTCGGTTCCAATCAATCAACATTGATTATGGCTGTAGTTGATACAAACGCTATACTTCACGGCAGAGGAGAACTCGATTTTGACAGGATCTTTCTGACACCTGAAGTGGTTGAGGAGGTGGAGAGCAGTCACGGCCAGAACGTGGTTCGAAACTTTGATTACACGGTTTTCCAGCCATCTGAGAGGTACGTTCAGAAAGTGAGGGATAAGGCGGAAGAACTGAACTCTCCTACTTCAGAGGTTGACGAGAACCTTCTCGCATTAGCTCTTGAAAAACAGGATTTCGTAGTGACTGATGACAAAGCCCTTCAAAACTTGGCGCTCCATTTAGGGGTTGAAGTAAAGGGGTTTCACGACCAAGTTCTTCAGGAAAAGTTCAAATGGGTAAAGGAATGTGGAAACTGCGGAAACAGTATTTCTAGTCCTCCTTGTCCTCGATGCGGTTCTCCTCAGGTTCGCCGGAAACAAGTTCACTGTAGTTAAGTAGGAACTCCTTTGACAGGATCAGCATAAGAGGTCCAAGTATTAATCCCTTGATTCCAAGGGTAAGAGGCCCTGCAAGGAACCCTGTGAATATTATCAGTGGGTGTTCGTCCATCTGTCTTGCTCCGACATAAGGCCTCAGTATAACCTCTGATAGTATATTGAGGAAAACAACTCCGAATATCAGGACAAGCGTGCCTTTCAGAGGCTGGCCGTACAGAATGTAGTAGAGCCCTATCGGCCCGTAGAACATGAAGGCCGCGATTAGAGGCAGTAAAGCTGCGATCCCGACCAGAACAGCCCAGAGACCGATGAAAGGTATAGGTGTTGTTAGAAGCCCGATCAGGTAGAATCCTATTGCGGTTACAATTGCCAGTACTCCCGCTACTATGAACTGTGTGAGGAAGACACCTCGGAAGATCGAATCTGTGGATCTTAGAAGGCTCCGCATTATTTTTTCCTCGTTTTCAGGGAAGCTCTCAATCACGGAGAACAGCTTTTTCTCGATCTTAGCCCCGTCCTTGTAGAAGTAGATTGAGGTTACAAGGAAGATACCTAGATCAATTAATAACGCAGGTATTGAGGCCAGAGTATTTCTGAGCGAGTTTCTGACAAGTTCGGAGAGGCTTATCATAAAGCTGTTGACTTCAGCTCTAAAGCTTTCGGATAGATTAAACTGCGTGATCAGTTGTTCTATGTTCTGCTGAAGATCTATTACGAATATATTAATGCTTCCTATTATCTCGTTGAAGTTGTTGAGCAGTAGGAAAACCGCTATTAGGAATAGCCCTATCACCGAGGAAATTATTATCATGGTGGAAAGAAACTCATTCTCTATCCTCTTGTTCAGCTCTTTGTGGGCGAATCGGAGAAGGTAGGATGTCGCTACTGCAAGTATTATCGCATCTAGAAACGGGTAAATTATGAACAGACTGCCCAGAATAAGCAGTATTGAGACCCCGAGAATTTCTCTCTTGAATCTAATATCGTCTTCGCTCATCCAACTATGTATATTAAGAAGACAGCACCATTTTAATTTCTACCCTTCTCACAGATCAGGTTGTTGTAACCTGCCAATGAATATAGCTGGAAAACATTTATAAGAGTTGGGGTTAATATTAATATTCTGTAGAACGTTCAACACTGCCGAACACAAAGCTCGGTTAAACTTGTGTTCTGTAAACTCTCGAGGTTAAAAATACTATGACAGACCAAGCGCACAACGTACCAAGACGGGAATTTGATGATTACCAGGTCCCAGAAGAATGGGAAGAAGACGAAGAAGAAAACCAGGAAGAACCAGAGGCTGAAGCCGAAGCAGCAGAAGAAGTCTCCGAGGAAGAAGTAGAGGAAGGCAAAGGCTACGAAGTCCGAAGAGAAGAAGCCGAAGAAGGCGACACAGTCCTAACATGTCCAGAATGTGGAGCTCAGAGATTCGAAGAAAACTCCGCACAGGGAGAACTAACCTGTGTAGAATGTGGACTCGTAATCGAAGAAGACAGAATTGACGAATCCGCAGAATGGAGAGCATTCAACGAACAGGAAAGAGAGAAGAAAGCTCGAGCAGGACAGCCACTTACATACACAAAACACGACATGGGAGTCTCAACAGAGATCGGACAGGGATCCGGAGAACTCTACAAGGTGTCAGGAAAGAAGAGAGCACAGTACTACAGGCTCAGAAAATGGCACAAAAGACTCACAAAGTCAAAAGACCGGAACCTTGGATTCGCACTATCCGAACTCAACTCCATGGTTTCCAACCTGAACCTGCCTGAATCAGTCCACGAAGAAGTCGCACGGCTATACGAGAAAGCAGTCGACCAGGGATTGGTCCGAGGTAGATCAATGGAGTCAATTATCTCAGCACTGCTCTACATTGTAGCCAGAAAGCAGGGAACACCGAGAACACTCGACGAGATCTCGGACGCATCAGGAATCGAAAAGCGAGAGATCGGAAGAGCATACCGTTATGTCGCAAGAGAACTCGGACTCAGAATTCTTCCAGCCAAACCACAGGACTATGTGCCGAGATTCGCCGGAAAACTCCAGCTATCAGGAGAAGTACAGGCACGAGCCAGAAACATCCTGAAAGAAGCAAGAGAAAGAGACCTTCTATCAGGTAAAGGACCTACAGGACTCGCAGCAGCAGCACTCTACATCGCAGCAGTCCTAGAAGGCGAGAAAAGAACACAGAGAGAAGTAGCAGACGTAGTCGGAGTAACAGAAGTCACAATCAGAAACCGCTACAAAGAACTCGCAGAGAAACTCGGACTCGAAGAAGAACTGGAAGAGAAGAGCTCGTAAAAAGAGCTTTAACTTCCTACATATTTTCTTTTCCTATTATTTCTCTAAGAAGTGGTAAAGGATGTCTTTACTAAATTTAGAGGGTTACAGTGATCGGTTTGAAGGCCAAAATAAAACGGTTTTTAGAGATCCAGAGCTATTTTATACAGTAAATCCTGAAGACCCGATGAGAACCATAGGTGACGAAGAATGGTATGATGAGGCAGCGTTACAGGCGAAAGTCTGGGATCACAACATTCAACAGCTTCAGGATGCTGGTCTCCCTTTGACCTTCGACGAGTATTCAAAGGAGATGATGTTCTACGAGGTGGCAGATGATAGAATTGACGGTAAACTGACAGCCCCCGCAATTGTAATCTATGAATATGAAGCCGTTGAACCGTACGAGTCCATGACAACCTTCGCCGATATCTCAGATTATGAGGAGGAACAGATCAGGGAGATCCAAGAGGAGTTGGATGGATTAATTGAAGACGGAGAACTAGCTGTACAGAAAAGAGAAACGGTGAAAAATGATTATCGAGGCCCAAGTTGCTTAAGACAGTTTGGAAGAAACGATGAAGACGAAGTATTCCTGCTAGAATTTGGAGAGCACCATCCCCGTCTAGAAGGCCCTTACAGTGGAGAGGATTTTCTTGAGGAACACGGCATTGAAAGAGAGAAATACGGGATTAGGTCTCCAATAATGCTAGGAGATATGTCCTCGTATTCCTGGCAATTTAACGATTAACCCCTAGAGCGGATAATATTCTTAATGTCTTCTACCGGTGCATCTGTCCTGAAACCGGTCGGGCTGAAATGTGTTCTTGAGACCGGGTAGCCTTTGTCGCGGATTGCTTCGATTACTTTTTCGCGTTTCGGTACCTGGATTCCCATTATTGAGCATAGTTCGTGGAGGTCGTAGAAAGGAGTCATTATCTCGGCCTCGGCGTGTATCTTTTCCAGCATCTCGTATGAGTTTTCCCAGTCTTCCGGCATCTCGTCCAGCATATCTTCTGTAAATCTTTGATCGGAGAGTTTTCCTGTCCAGAGCGGGCCGGCTATTTTTAGCTCAGTGTTTCCGCAGTTTCCGCATTCTTGAGTTCTTTCCAATTTCCGCCATCGACATTCTTTACAGAATGAGAGATACCCGATATTGTCGAGAGCTCTATTTGTTCTTTTCTTGGATTCTGTTACTCTTCCCATCACCCGAGAATAATGTCTTTCATGCCAGCAGATTTTCGGATCGAAGCACATGTCGAACCGTGCATAGTTCTGAAATACCTCTTTGATGTAGATCCTCAACCCGGTTTCATGCATAAAGCTGTTCTTCAATGGTGTTGAGTTGTACCTTCTCATACAGGCTTTCCGGTAGCTTCCTGATGTTACCGAGTTGTCTGTCGCGGATAAACCGACGAACGAGGTGTGGTTGGAGGCCCGGACAGTCGAGTCAAGAAACTCGAGAAACGAACCAAAAGGGTCGATATCAATGAAATGAAACCTGTTTCTTTTCTCTGACATCAAAATATTTGCGTTCTTGCTGAACACTTCGGCTTCAATATTATTCACTTCCAGCCCTTCTTCGATGCTTTTGACCGCTTCCGGGTTTGTGTCGTTCAAGAATAAGTTTTCCGAAAAATCGGCGTATCTGAAGCCTCTGATCCCTGAGGCCGACATCCCATCCAGAGTAGTAAAATGTTCTATATCCACTCTTTCCTTGAAGACTCTGCCTGCTATCTCGGAGAGATCCCGGTTGTGCAGCATCTCCTTGTTGTAGAAGACCTCTGAGTCTTTGGTGGGTTCGTCTTCCGGTGCGAAGATTTTGAATCCTCTTTCTTCCATAATATAATATGGGCTGAACTGAAGCTTTTATTTCAGGCCCGACCCGGTAAAAACTTTTTAAAGCAGGTTCTGTCTTCCGGGCTCATAGGGTTTATAAGTTTTCTATCCAGAGGCTCTTATGTTGGTGTTCTAGTGATGCAAAACGTCGTACAGAATGTTAGAAAGGCCGAGCAAGATGCCGATTCTATAGTTGAAGAAGCTGAAGAAAGAAAAGAAGAAATAATAGAAGAAGCTGAGGAGAGAGCTTCTGAAATAGTTGAAGAGGCCGAACAAGACGCAGAGAAAGAGAAACTTAAGAGAATGGACAAGTTCAAGGACAAGGTAAATGAGGAGAAAGAAGAGATAGTTGACAGCGGAAGAGAGGAAGCTGATGATCTCCGGGAAAAGGCTGCCAAGAACTTTGAAGATGCGGAAAACTTTCTGAAGGAAAGATTTGAGAAAGAGTTTCAGTAGAAGGTGATCAAAAATAAAACCAGCAAAGATGACCAAGCTATCCATTACAGGACTGAAGAGAGACCTTAGACCGGTCATCGAAGAACTGCACAACCTTGAACTTCTTGACATTGAAGAGTACTCCGGAGAACTTGAAACAGGCGAGACTTTTGAGGAAGGAGAGGAAATCTCACAGCTCTTGGTTGACCTGCGATCACTTCTATCGAAACTTCCGAAGACGGAAAATTCTGACGCTTCAGGCCTAGGATTCGAAGATATCCACGGTAAAATACCGGAGCTGAACGAAAAGGTGAACCGCATTGAAGAAGATCTGTCAGAGCTTGAAGCAGATATTAACAGCATCAGGTCGCAGAGAAACTTCTTCAAAAAAGTTTCAAACCTTGATCTTGATTACATAGATTTCAAGGGAACTAGAGAGCTTGAATGCTTTGTAGGAAAAATTGATACAGAAAAATTCGAGTCTAATGCACCTGATTCACGTTACGAACTAATGGAGGGAAGAGGTGCGGACGTTGTCTTCTATCCTGAAGGAGAGGGATTTGAGACAGCTATAGAGAAAGCTTCAACCGAAGTATTTGAAATCCCGGAAGTCGATCTCGAAGGCCATGTGTCGGAGATTGAAGATAAACTGGTTGAGAGACTTGAAGATCTCCGAAAAGACAGAGAGGAAAAGCAGAGCGAGCTTGAACAGCTTTCAGAGGAATGGAGAGAGGATCTAAGGGAAACAGAAGACTTTATGACGGAAAAAGTTGAGAAAGCTGAGGCGCCTATCAAGTTTGCAACCACCGACTCAGCCTTCTTCGCCAAAGGATGGGTTCCAACTGAAAAGTTTGGAAAGGTTGAGGAAAGACTTGCGCAGGTAACGGAAGGAAGGGTTCACGTTCAGGAAGAGGAGGGAGAGAGTCCTCCTGTAAAACACGATAATATAGGGCCGGTCAAGAACTTCGAGGATCTAACCGATCTTGTTTCAGTTCCAAAATATAACGAGCTTGACCCGTCTTTCATGCTTTTACTTACTTTCCCACTGTTCTTCGGATTTATGATCGGGGACGCAGGTTATGGTCTAACAACGCTGGCGGTTTTCTACGGCGGTATGAAGATGTTCCCGGGAGCAGCAGATATTTTCAAGTCGCTTATGTATGCTTCAGTCGCTACAATCATCTTCGGCTTGGCGTTCGGAGACGCTTTCGGTTTCGTTATATTTGGCTCACACAGTGAACTTACAGCGGCCACAGGAATAGCTTTGTTTGAGCAGATACCGATTCTGTGGCACAGAGCAGAGCATCTGAATCAGGTTTTCCAGATCTCGGCGCTTATCGGTTTAGTCCATGTTAACATCGGCTACCTGCTCGGATTTTACAACGAGCATGTTAACCATGGTTTCAAGGAGGCATTCCTTGAGAAGGGTAGCTGGCTGATGCTTGAAGCAGGTGCAGCACTATGGTACTTTGTAGGTATGACAGCTGGAGCCCCGGTAATAGCGATTTCAGTAGCCCTGCTTTACCTGGGTGAAGGTGTGGAGGGTGTTGTAGAGATTCCTTCACTGCTATCAAATGTATTATCTTATCTCAGAATATTTGGTGTGTCGGTTGCAGCAGTATCATTAGCGGCGGTTGTCAACGGACTGGCTGATCCGCTTTTCCAGTCAGGTTCGATGATCGGAATCGCATTAGGTGTAGTAATGCTGGTGTTCGGACACACTTTCAACACATTCATCAAAATCATGGAAGGCTTCCTCCAGGGCATCCGACTTCACTATGTCGAGATGTTCTCCAAATTTTACGAGGGAGGAGGCAGAAAATATGTTCCTTTCGGAGCGAAGTGATCCAGAATGGATCGCCGAGCAGAAACATCCGGAGGATTTTCGGATTTAAAATAATATTTCAGGTGAAAACCACTATGCTCAAAATCACAAAAACACAAGGTGAAATCCAAAAATGGCAGTAGGACAGTTCGCAGCAATCGGTGCAGGACTGGCTGTAGGTATTGCAGCACTTGCAACAGGATGGGCCCAGGCAAAGATCGGATCCGCTGGAGTTGGCGCTCTAGCTGAAGACGACAGCCTGTTCGGACAGGTTCTTATCCTGACAGTCATCCCGGAGACTATGGTTATCTTCGGACTCGTAGTCGCACTGGTTGCCACAGGCTTCATCGGATAAAAACTCAAAGAGGGCCGCAAGGCTCTCCCAAACCTTTCATTTATTCAATAAGATACATCGTGAGGAAAAAAGATACTATGGGACTAGAAGAAATCAGATCGGAAATTCTGCAGGAAGCAGAGCAAAAATCAGATGAAATAATCGAAGAAGCTGAAGAAGAAAGAGACAGAATCATCGAGGAAGCAGAGGAAGAAGCTGAAAGAATTGAAGAAGAAATGGAGGAAGACCTGGAAGAGGAAAAAGAGAATTACAGAAAGAAAGCACTATCCAGCGCCCGGATGAAAGCAAAAGAGGAGAAAATGAGAGCGAAGCAGGACGAGATCAACGATGTCTTCAACGAATTCAGACACTACCTCGACAAACTGACCGACTCCGAGAAAGAAAAATTTGCTGAAGCATGCCTCGACAAAGTCGACTTCGAGGTCGCAAAAGTTGAGGGAAGCGAAGAGTTCAGCGATGCAGTAGATGTAGAGTTCGAGGAGAATGAAGTCATTGATGGTATCAAAGTTATTTCAGAAGATGGAAGCCGAATGCAGAGCTTCACCTTTGACAAAATCCTTAAACAGATGAAGGAAGAAAACCGGAAGGAAGTTGCGGACATACTGTTTTGAGGTAACCAAAAATGATTTCACGAGACTACCCTTACATGTACGCCCGAGTAAGCGCCAAGAAGGCCAAACTGCTTGAAGACTCGGACTACCAGCAGTTGATCAAGATGGAGCCAAACGAGATAGCGAGAAAGCTTCAGGAAGGTGGCTACAAGAAAGATATTGACGAACTCGGCGTAGAACATGACGGGGTAGAGCTCGTGGAATTGGCACTTATGAGAAATGTTTCAAGAACTATGGCAGATCTGATCGATATATCGCCTGACTCTCTCGACCCGGTAATTAATTCCTTCCTCAGGAGATACGATATTCTCAGTCTGAAAAGACTTCTGAGGTGGAAGAAAGGTGGGGAAAAAGGCGACATCCAGGATCTGCTTGTCCCCGTAGGACAGTATACTATTGAGGAAATGGAAGATCTGGCGGAGAAAACCTTTGAGGAGATTTGCCGATCTATAGAGTTTAAGGATTCAGAGGTTGATTACCAGTCATTTATTGAAGGAACAGATGATATCCGGGAAATTGAGAGAAACCTTGACCGGGCATATTACACGGAGATGAGGAAGACAGCAGACTCTCTAGGTAACATGTGGTTCAAGAAGTTCATTAAGAAAGAAATAGAGTACGAAGACCTGAAAATTGCTCTACGGCTGAAAAAATATGGTCTGAAGAGAGAGGAAATCGAAGAATGGCTTGTCAGTGATAGAAGGACAAAATGCGTTGAAAGAGTGCTGGAAGCCTCTGATCTAGAAGAAGCAATAGCAGAAGTCGAGGAATGTGAAGGAATCGAGTTCCGAAATGGGAAAAACATTGAAGATGTGGAACATACACTGGAAATTGAGAGACTGAAATCAGCTTTCCGAACGCTCCACACAGAACCGCTTGGACTGACTTCAGTGTTCGGATATATTGTCGCAAAAATGGTTGAAGTCAAGAACCTGAGAATGCTTATCAGAGCTAAAGAAACAGATATCCAAAACCAGGAAACAATCAGAAGAAACCTGGTAATTGCGTAGGTGAACAAGAATGGAGAATGAAGAGGACAAGAAATCGATCGCAGTAATCGGAAACAGAGAGTTCACAGTAGGATTTGAACTGGCAGGAATCCAGAAAACATACGGTACAGAGAACTATCAGGAAAAAATCCAGGAGCTTATCCAGAGCGATGAACTTGGTATCGTTGTAGCAGAGAAATCAGATGTGGAAGAGCTACCAGGTAGGATAAGGAAAGATGTGAATGAATCAGTTGACCCGGTAGTTGTCGCATTATCGGAAACGGCAGAGGACTCACAGCTACAGGACAAAATCAGAAAGGTAATCGGAGTAGATCTATCTTAAATCTATACTATTAGGTGAAATTCAAAATGAAAACTCAAAATTTGAAGTCAGATTTCAGCTCAGTAGGTGATACTGAATGACACAGACACAAATCCAGGACACAGAATCAGACGGCACAATCTACAAGGTCGCAGGACCTGTAGTTATAGCCGAAAACATGAACCCTCAGATGAACGACGTTGTCAAGGTTGGCGACGAAGGGTTAATGGGAGAAGTAATCCAGATCGAAGGGGATAAATCATACATCCAGGTATACGAAGATACTACCGGAGTAAAACCCGGAGAACCTGTACATAACACAGAACAGCCTCTATCCGTAGAGCTGGGGCCAGGGCTTCTAGGCTCAATTTACGACGGTCTGCAGAGACCGCTTCCAGCACTACAGGACAAAACCGGTGACTTCATCGAAAGAGGAGAAGACGCACCAGGGATTGACCTTGAAGAAGAATACGAGTTCGAACCTTCAGTAGAGGAAGGAAAACATGTAACCGGCGGAGATGTACTTGGAACAACGGAAGTAAAGTACGGTGAACACAAAGTTCTACTACCTCCAGGAATTGAAGGAGAAGTTGAAGATATCAAGGAAGGAGAGTTTGATGTTACTGAAACCGTCGCAGTAGTTGACGGTGAAGAAGTAGCAATGAGGCAGGAATGGCCGATCAGGGAAGCAAGACAGGTAGAAACAGACCTCGAACCGGAAGTACCACTTGTCACAGGACAGAGAGTACTCGATGGACTGTTCCCACTAGCGAAAGGAGGAACAGCAGCAATCCCAGGGCCGTTCGGATCCGGGAAAACGGTTACACAACAGAGCCTAGCCAAATTCTCCGACGCAGATATAATTGTCTACATCGGATGTGGGGAAAGAGGAAACGAGATGACAGAAGTTCTGGAAGAGTTCCCGGAGCTTGAGGATCCGCAGACAGGTGACAAAATCATAAACAGAACAGTACTGATCGCAAACACTTCAAACATGCCTGTAGCAGCCCGTGAAGCATCAATCTACACAGGGATCACAATCGCAGAATACTTCAGAGATCAGGGGCTGGATGTCGCACTGATGGCGGACTCAACTTCCCGTTGGGCTGAAGCTATGCGTGAGATTTCAGCAAGACTTGAAGAGATGCCTGGCGAAAGAGGATACCCGGCATACCTTGCATCAAAGCTCGCAAGCTTCTACGAGAGAGCAGGAAGAGTCGAACCGCTCGGACCGGAAGATCCCGGATCGGTCTCAATTATCGGGGCGGTAAGCCCGCCTGGAGGAGACTTCTCGGAACCTGTAACTCAGAACACCTTGAGAGTTGTGAAGAACTTCTGGGCGCTTGACTCAGATCTCGCCGAGAAAAGACATTTCCCAGCTATTAACTGGGACGACTCCTACTCGGGATACAGCGAGATGCTTTCCGACTACTTTGAAGAAGAAGTCGACGCAGACTGGACAGAAAACATTCAGAGGATGAGAGATATCCTGCAGAAAGACGGAGAACTACAGGAGACAGTACAATTGGTCGGTAAGGATGCCCTTCCGGATAGGGAAAGGCTTACACTTAGAATCGCAAACCTGATCAAGCAGTTCTACCTACAGCAGAACGCTTTCCATGATGTCGATCAGTACTCAAGTCCGCAGAAAACATTCGACATCCTTGAACTGATCCTTGACTGGGCGGATAACGCCTACGAAACACTGGAGGACGGAGCACTTGTAGAAGATATCGTTGCTCTGGATTCAGGAAACAGAATCTCCGAACTCAAGTTCGAAGAAGACTACGAAGAACTACTCACAGAAATCAGAAAACAGATGGAAACCGAGTTCGAAGAGGTGGTGGAAGAATGACAGTTTTTGAAACCGAAGACATTAGCATGGAAGAAGGAATGAGGAGAGTTAGAGGTAATAATGGGTTAATGTCTTATCTGGAAGAGAATCCAGAAATTGAGAAACTAATAGAAAAACATGTGGGAAGGGCTGTTGAGAGATCAGAAAACAGTTATCCCGGGTTTGATAGATTAGTCGCAGAGCTAGATAGATACGAACAAGGGCTTTCAGATGAGGATTACCAAGAGACTTTGAGAGAACTAGAAAATAGCCTAGATGGGAGATATGCTGATGGAGCTGGCGATATCATAATTTCAGATGTCGAGCATGAGGAAATCCCTCTAGAATTATCAGTCCATAGAGTTAGAGAATTTGAAAAAATGCACAGAGGAGGATGGAATTGGCCTTCAGATGATAAATCTCATTCTGGGGTAGTAGTTCAGTATTTAAAACGAGAATTTACAGGAGGTGTAAACTGATACTATGACACAACAAGAGTACAAGACGATCAACGAAATTAAAGGCCCACTGGTATTTGTGGAGAAAACCGATGACGTAGCCTATGGAGACATTGTAGAAGTAGAGACTCCTGACGGCGATGTCAAAAAAGGAGAAGTACTGGAGACCTCGAAGGACGTTGTAATCGTTCAGGTATACGAGGAAACAAGAGGGATCGGTCAGGACGCATCAGTGCGTTTCCTTGACGAAAATGTCAAGATGCCGTGTACAGAAGACCTTCTCGGAAGAATTCTGGGAGGTACAGGAGAACCAATTGATGACGGCCCGGAGATTATTCCGGAGGAAGAAAGGGATATTGTCGGAGAGGCAATCAATCCTTACTCCCGAGAACTACCAGAGGACTTCATTCAGACAGGTATCTCCAGTATCGATGTGATGAACACGCTGGTTAGAGGACAGAAACTGCCGATCTTCTCAGGTTCAGGGCTTCCTCATAACGAGCTTGCTATGCAGATTGCAAGGCAGGCAGATACAAAAGGACAGGATGAAGAGTTCGCAGTAGTTTTCGCCGGTATGGGAATTACCGAGGAAGAGTCTCAGGACTTCATGAGAGAGTTCCGGGAGACAGGAGCACTGGAGAGATCAGTTGTATTCCTGAACAAGGCCTCCGACCCTGCCCCGGAAAGAATTATTACGCCGAGAATGGCTTTAACAACCGCAGAGTACCTTGCGTTCGAGAAAGGGATGGAGGTCTTGGTTATCATGACCGACATGACCAATTACTGCAACGCACTCAGAGAGGTTTCCGCAGCTAGAGAGGAAGTACCGGGCCGAAGAGGATACCCTGGATACATGTACACAGATCTGGCAAACCTCTACGAGAGAGCAGGAATTATCGAAGGCAGAGACGGATCGGTAACACAGATCCCGATCCTGACGATGCCTAACGACGACATCACCCATCCAATCCCAGACCTTACAGGTTACATTACAGAGGGACAGATCGTGGTCGACAGAGATCTTGACAACAAAGGCTACCAGCCACCTGTAGATGTCCTTCCAAGCCTTTCCCGACTGATGGACAACGGAATCGGTGAAGGATACACCCGTGGAGACCACGGCGATCTGAAAGACCAGGTCTACGCAACCTATGCAGAAGGAGAATCACTCAGAGATCTTGTAGCGATTGTTGGAGAAGATGCACTCTCTGAGAAAGACGAGAAAATCCTGAAGTTCGCAGACAAGTTCGAGAAACACTTTGTCGGACAGGGATCAAGAGAGGACAGAGGTATCGAAGAATCACTCGAACTTTCATGGGATCTGCTTTCACTCGTACCGGAATCAGAACTAACTCGTATTGATCCGGAAACCCGTGAAAAATACCTTGAAAACCGCGAACCAGAGTTTGAGGAGTGAAGATGGTATACACAAGCGAAGCCGAAAGAGTTGATGGTATAGAAGTCGAAGAGGTAGAAGAATACCTATTAGACGAGCTTGAAGGTGAAGGCTATGAGGGTGTGGAAAACCGAGAAGGAGAGGATATAGACAGAGACTATATCGAGCAACTGTTTGAGAGAGTCAGTAGTGCTGTCCTAATAGACGACTACGACATTGGAGGAGTTATCGGTTTCAGCTTGGCTGAATCTCAAGGCGATGGAGGAAAGATAATTGATGAGATTCTTGTGGATGTCAACAAAATCGATGAAGATCAGGCGTACAGAGAGATGATAGAATGAGTCAAGATGTAAAGCCAACAAGGTCGGAAGAACTCCGTTTAAAGGAAAGAATTGAGCTTGCGGAGAACGGTCACGACATCCTTGAGAAGAAGAGGGACGGCCTGATCCATGAGTTCATGGAGATTGCAGGAGATGCAAAAGAAACCAATCAGGAACTGGCCGATGTATATTCACAGGCAAGACTGAAACTTCTGCTTTCCAAGATCTACGATGGAGAGGACATGATCCAGGCAAACTCTTTCCCTGTAAAAAACGAGCCGAAGATAACCTCCTCCACACAGAACATCATGGGAGTGGTTGTCCCGGAGATAGAATCTGAAAAAATAGCAACAAACATTCTTCAGAGAGAGTATGGAATCACTTCAGCATCCTCAAGAATCGATGCTGTAGCTGACAAGTACGAGGAACTTCTGGAGAAAATCGTGGAAGCAGCGGAAACACAGACCAAGATCCTGAAACTTCTTAACGAGATAGAAAAAACAAAGAGAAGGGTAAACGCTCTGGAACACAAAGTTATACCGGAGCAGAAGGATGCACTGGAGATGGTTTCCCAGTCGCTGGAAGAATCGGAAAGAGAGGAAACTTTCAGGATGAAAAAAGTCAAGGATATGCAGGACTGATTTCTCTTTGTTCCATTTATTTCACTTCTTATATGCTTATCAGGGTAGGAATGATGTTGGTTTCAATGACATCTGAGGAAATCTACGGATCAACAGGATCTCTGAAACCGTGTGTAAAGAGAAATTAAGCATCTATTTTAACAACCAGATATTATCTGTTCTTATGAAGACCTTCGATCCAGGGCGGCGAGTTAGATTCTTCCTGGGAGGGGTATGCCGAGTTTATTCCTAAGGATGAGTTAAAGGAAAAGGTCTGGAAACTTGATCATTCACATATCCATGAATACCTGTTCCCGGAGAGTTAAAAATTATTGTATGCTTTTGAGTTTATACAATGTCAATCGATATTAAAGATGAACTCGAGGAAGATGATGGAAATTACCAGTATAAAGAAACCTACGATATTGACGGTGTGACCTACAATGTTGATATTAAAGAGGGAAGAGGAGAAAGCGACGAAGATACAATGCCTGAAGTATACATCTCGGAAGGACTTACAGATGCTCTGCTCACCTGCGATTATTCGGAATTAGGTAAGGAACTTGAGGAGAGCGAGGATTTACCTCAGGAAATAGAAGACGATTTATGGTCAGCGTGGTTTAACGAGAATCTGGAGTAATAGTAAAAACAGATAATAAAAGAGGGATTTAGTCCAGAGCGATCTAAAGCTCTATAATCTACTTCTCTTTTTTCCCTTCGTCTTCCTCGCTTTCCACTTCCTGTTCCGCTTTCTCTTCCAGGTTAGGTATGATATCCTCTGTGTCTGCTGCTTTGGCGACTTCTGAGGTGTTCATGTCAGGAGTCATTTCTTCGGCTTCCTGTTCTTCTCTCATTTCCTTTATGTCTTTACCTACTTTTGAGACAAATTCTTTGGTGTCCTGTTTGAGTTCGTAGAGCTCTTTCTCGTTGACATCTTCCATGTCTT
>JBLGBS010000009.1:0-30575 GCA_047617985.1 Candidatus Nanohaloarchaea archaeon
TTTTGATAGCGTTCTACGGCGGTAAACCGGTTATCCAGAGATACGGGAAGTGGCTGGATCTGAGCTGGGAGGATGTCCAGAAATTTGAGGAACATTTCGACTCCGGTAATGAAAAATACTATGTGGCGCTGTTTAGAGCAATACCAATTGTCCCATTATCGCTTGTTTCAGGAAGTGCAGGACTGTTCAGGATGGACTGGAGGGAGTACGGTATCTGGAGCTTTATCGGTATGATGCCCCGGAACTTTATCCTTGCGATGGTCGGCTGGTACGCGGGCGACGGCTTCCGTTTACTGGCTTCAAGAATTGATACTGCGTCTACATGGATTCTCCTGTTCATAGTCGGCAGTGTAGGAGGATATATTCTGTACCAGAAACTGCAGGATTTTTCCGATTACTTGGTTGACAGGATTTAATCGCCAAGGTTTTTTGAGTTAGATAGATCTAACCTTGTTATGCTGCAGAAATTTCTGGTGACAGCAGTTTTCTTTACAGCTATTGTATCTATATTCGTTAACCGGGATGTGATAGAGTTTCGTTACTCCCGATTCCTGGATATACCTTATTACCTGTCTCCTTTCATCGCAGCTTTTATCGTTCTTTTAACAGGAGTGATTGATCTAGGCCAGTTTTACACCGCAGTAGCCGGGGTATCCATTAGTCAAGGAGCAGGTTTTCTTCAGACCTCAGGCCCTTTCTCAACTATTATTCTTTTCCTTTCAGTCGCGTTCATATCGCTTTGTCTGGAGGTCAGCGGTTTTTTCAGATATCTAGCGGTTAAAGTTCTGAAAGCTGTGGATGGATCCGGCAGAAAGCTTTTCTTCGCTGTCTTCTGGGTATCCGGATTTCTAGCATTATTTACTTCGAACGATATCTTGATTCTTACTTTTACTCCTTTCCTGATAGAGTTCCTGAATTTAACAGATCTTGACCCGGTTCCCTATCTTGTCGCAGAGTTTTTCGCTGCCAATGTCTTCAGTATGGTTTTCCTTATCGGAAATGAAACCAATATTATAGTCGCTGCCTCACATGCCCTCGGTTTTGTCAGTTTCCTGAAGATTATGCTGATACCTGGTTTTGCCGGAGGAACCGCATGTTTTATCGCGCTTTACATGATATTCCGGGAAAGGGTTGAAACAGATTACAGCTGTAGAAAACTGCCGGATGTTAGATTGAACAGATGGGAGCTTCTGGCTTCAGCTCTTCTGCTCGGTACGCTTCTCTCCCTAGCTATTTTCTCCATCTCCGGTTATCTGCTCTGGCATATTGCATTGCTGTGGGTAATGGTCTCGGTTATGCTTTTTGTGGTTCCTGATACAGTTGAGAAGTTATGGAAGAAGCAGGAAGCTGATGAGTTATTCCTGTACAGGATCAATCAGAAGATGCCCTGGGAGGTTGTACCGTTCCTTACAGGCTTTTTTGTGCTTGTATACGCGTTTTCCGTTACCGGGGTAACCTCAGTTATAGCTGAAGTACTTATGTCAGGTGCTGAGGGAAGTATCCTGAAAACAGTTTTCGGGGTTGGGGCTCTTTCAACTTTCTCCGCCAACCTGCTGAACAATATACCGATGACGGCCTTGTTTTCGGAGGTTCTTACCGGTTACGGTACAGGGATGGAGAGAACTGCAGCACTGTACTCTCTCGTAATTGGAAGCAATATCGGAGCTATCATAACACCTATCGGTGCTCTAGCCGGTATAATGTGGATGAAAATGGTAAACCATGATGAGGAAAGAATTACTTTCAGAGAGTTCTCCAGCATAGGGTGGAAAGTAGCTCTACCTACTCTTTTAGCCAGTCTTGCCGGTCTCTACCTAAGCATACAGATCCTGTAAAAAATTCTGTTCTAATACTTGGACTCATGTTTTTCGGCTTCTTCCAGCGACTTTTCGATCTGCTTTTCCACATTTTCCAGAGACGCCGGTCCATGTCCGCAGTACATCTCTTTTACATCTAGACCGACAAGTTTCTTGATCGACTCAATCAATAGTTCGCGGTCGCCCTCCTCCAGGTCTGTTCTCCCGAAACCGCCTTCCGGGAAAACCAGGTCGCCGGTGAAAAGGATTTTCTGTTCTTCCGAGTAAAGGCAGATTGAATCATCTTTGTGTCCGGGCGTGTGGAAAACCTGAAAATTTGAGCCACAGAGTGTGATTTCATCCTGTTCTCCAAGTTTTTCTGCTGCCACCGGAAGATTATCAGGTTCAAAGGCATAGATTTCAGGTGAATAAGCGTCCTTTACTTTTGGAAGGTTGTCGACATGGTCGTAGTGTGAATGGGTTATCACGACTTTATCCACTTTTTCCAGTTCACTGATATTCTCCCAGGAATCACCGGTTCCGGTATCTATCAAAACTGTCTCACTGCTTTCCATCAGCCAGGCATTCCCGGTAAAGTCTTCGGTGTTTTCTGCCAGGTTTCTTATCTGCATTTCTACTCTCCTTCCAGTGCGTCAACCGTCACTGCAGCAGCTATCACAGCTTCTCTTGGAATATTTCCGAGCTCTCCGATTTCGACCTCGTACTTGTCCTTCAGCGACCATTTGCCTTTGATCTTCCCAATCTCATCCCTGTCAGCGCTGTATATAGTGTACTTGTGTGGTATGAACTCTGCCAGGTCTACAAGTGATCTCAGCAGACCCATTACTTTTCCTCTGCTTTCGATTGATGCGATCAGTCCGTCCGTCTCCGGGTCTTTTATCTTCCAGTTGTGTGTTAGAATCGAGAACTCTTTGGTCAGTACAGCGATGGTGTCTCCTGTTGCTTCATCTATTATTCCGTAGTCGCCGGCTATATCCAGCCTTCTCTCAGCTTTTATCCGGAAGACAACATTTCCTTCAGGGTCGGTGAAGGGGAACTCTTCCTTCATCTTGAACATTTTCTGTTTCGCGCCGAGAATCTTCTCGCCTTTCGAGTTCCTGACAGTGTACTTGTTTCTAACCAGGTTCTGTTTTACAGTGTAGTTATCGTCTGAGAAATCAATGTTTTTCAGCAGATCTTCTTCCGTCATACAGGTGTTTTTTGTCCCCGATTTTAAACTATCTTATCCTGTACCTAAGGATTGCTGCGATACCTCCCATGTTCAGAAGTCTCTGTCCTTCCTCGTGGCTGGTTCCAATTATCTCCATATCCGAACTCATCTCCTCTGCTTTCTCCGCAAACACGTCTACTATGTCCGAAAGCTCTTCCAGCTCCATTTCCTCTCCGCATTCACCGCATTCAACCGACTCCTCAATCTCTGGTTTCTCCTCGTAAATGATTTTCTCATGGCCGTTGGGACATTCATACTTTGCCTGGTACTCGTTGAACTTTTCCGAGATCAGAACAGTCTCGACAGCACCCATCTTCATCGCTTTCATAACCTGTTCCAGCCCGTACTCCGATTTACCGTTCTCCTCCTTCAGGTTCTTGAAAAATTTGTTTACCTTCTGCTTCTCAATCACTGCCTGTGAGTCCTGTATGGATTCCTGAGCCTTCTCGACAAGCAGTGAAAGACCGGCCTCTCCTGAGGTATCAAGAGATTTCCGTGCTATAACTTTATCCTGGAGCTCTTTATGGAGGTAATCGTCGTCCAGAAGCTTGTCTTTCACGAATCCTGGCCCTCCAACAACTATTCCAAGCAGCTTATCTTCTCGGGCTTTATCCAGGAATGCTTTCTGCGCATTTTCTGCTATATCACCGAGAAAAGTCTTCAGCATCTCTTTCCTTAGACGTGAGAATCTCTGCGCTGACTGGCCTCCGGCACGTGTTTTCCCAGGGACATTGGACTCCATTGTGTAGACTGTTTTGATAGAGTTGCCCTGTAAGTATCCGATCGCTGCCTCTGACTTGTCGCAGACGATCAGTCCGTAGATGTTATCGTCCACGATCATCCGTTTCAGCGGTTCAAGGACGAACTCCTTATCGCATCTGTAGTGCCGGGATTCGATCGGCTGTGGAGGTACTACTTCCCAAATCTCTATATCCGGTCTCCCCTCGGTATCACTTACATTTCCTGCGAAGAAAGCCACACCGTTCTCCGGAGTTGTATGCTCTTCAGATACTTTTCTCCCGATCTTTCCCAGCGCATCCTGAACATTCTGCCGTGTGTGTTTCGACTTGATGTTTTCTGCTTCAGATTGTTCTGAGGTGATGAAGTCAGATATTTTTGACATATCGTAACCGGCGGGAATATAAAGTGAGACAAGTTCGGTATTCCTGCCTCTAATATCCTCTAATTCTTTGATCAGCTTCTTCAGCTGGTACTTGTTCATACCGACATCGTTTTCCTGGTTTTCTTCACTCATGAGTCTAGAATCGGCGTGAATTCTTTTAACTTCCTGCTCTCGTACAGTAACGTTTTAAGCTACGAAAACTAAACATGGCTCATTAGTAGGTATACTTTATGAATAAAGGTATTTCTCCGTTAATTGCTGCTGTGCTCTTAATTGCTTTTACTATGGCTATAGCCGGTCTGGCGGGGCCTTTCTTCACAGAAATTATCCAAGATACACAGACTGATACAGAAGAAACCACACAGAATATTGTTGAATCTACAAACTCCAGGATAGAAATTCAGAGAGCAGAGTTTGATGGAGAAAATGTAACTGGAACATTCCAGAACACCGGGGAAAGGGCACTTTCCAACTTCACTGTAACGGTTGAAGGGGGTACGCCTCGACAGATCCGGTTGAACCAAAGCCTTTCTACAAATGAGATAGCCAGCTTCAAGGTAAATAATGTTGAAAACCCGGAGACTGCAAGAGTTGACTCTCAGACCTACCCCGTGAGCGATGAAAAAGAGATACAGGAAACAGAACCTGAATCAGATTCTGATGGAGGTAATGGTGGAGGTTCTGAAAGCTCCGCTGACTTCAGAGCAAGTATTATAGACGACAACGAGCCTTTAATTGAAGGAGAGCAGTTCCAGGTTCAGTACAACATAACCAATGAAGGAGAAAGCACAGGCACACAGGACATTATCCTGGAGATCGACGGCGTCCAAGAAGATACAGACCCGGGTGTATCAATTGATTCAGGCGACTCCTCAACCGGCACACTGACATGGAACACTGCGGTAGGAGACTCCGGAAGCCATACATATACAGTTTTAACTGAAAACCATTCCTCCTCCAGCAGTGTCGACATAGGAGCAGGCGAGCCTGTATCCGAACCATTCATAATGACAGTTAATACCGCGGCTGAAGGAATTACAGATAATTCTGATTTCAAAATAGATACTAACGAACAGCAGTACACATACGATTACAACGTCACAACCAACGGAACAGTCGAAAACTCTGATGAACTGGACAGTATTGATGGCGATCAAACTGTGAACTTCAGCAGTCCAGGAATTTACGAGATCAGAATCGGCGGAAAAGCATTCCCACACATGAAACAGAACGCATCATTCAGTGTAACATCCGACGCTAGAAAGATTTCGACAGTGGAGCAATGGGGAACACATCAATGGAAGAACATGTCAAGCATGTTTGAACGAGCTGAGAATTTTGAATACGAAGCCTCTGATAATCCTAATCTAACCCAGGTAGAAGATATGAGTAGGATGTTTTATTTGACTTTTAGTTTTAATGGTAGTATTGGTTCTTGGGATACTTCGAATGTGGAGGATATGAGTTACATGTTTCACAAGGCTTCTGATTTTAATGGTAGTATTGGTTCTTGGGATACTTCGAATGTAGAGAATATGAGTTACATGTTTGCTGAGACTGATAGTTTTAATCAGAATATTGGTTCCTGGGATACTAGTAGCGTGACTAGTATGCATTCTATGTTCGATTTTGCGGATTTTAATCGGGATATTGGTTCTTGGAATGTTTCTGGTGTTAGTGATATGAGTTACATGTTTTCTGATACTTCTAGTTTTAATCAGGATATTTCTTCTTGGGATACTAGTAATGTTAATGATATGGAGGGTATGTTTGCCGGTGCTTCTAGTTTTGATCGGGATATTGGTTCTTGGGATACTTCAAATGTGAAGAATATGAGGTACATGTTTTCTGGTGCTTCTGGTTTTAATGGTAGTATTGGTTCTTGGGATACTAGTAATGTTAATGATATGAGGTTCATGTTTTCTGGTGCTTCTAGTTTTGATCGGGATATTGGTTCTTGGGATACTAGTAATGTTAATGATATGAGGTACATGTTTGATAGTGCTTCTAGTTTTGATCGGGATATTGGTTCTTGGGATACTGGTAGTGTTATTGATATGAGGTTCATGTTCATCAGTGCTTCTAGTTTTAATGGTAGTATTGGTTCTTGGGATACTTCAAATGTGAAGAATATGAGGTACATGTTTTCTGGTGCTTCTGGTTTTAATGGTAGTATTGGTTCTTGGGATACTGGTAGTGTTATTGATATGAGGTACATGTTTTACAATGCTTCTAGTTTTGATCGGGATATTGGTTCTTGGGATACTTCAAATGTGAAGAATATGAGGCACATGTTTTATAGAGCTTCTAGTTTTGATCAGAATATCAGTCAGTGGTGTGTGGGGAATATAGGTAGCAAACCTACTGAATTTGATACAGGCGCTGGTTTTGAAAATAAGAGTTCAAAACAGCCGGATTGGGGTACTTGCCTTCTTCCTGAGGTTGCATCTATTTCTCCCTCTGACGGTGCAGAAGGGGTTTCGACTTCGCCGACTTTGTCGGTTGAAGTTGTTAATCCGAGAGGTGAGAATACAAATCTGACCTTTTTATCTAGACACCTGAATGAGATTTCCTCATTTGAAAAAGAATTTAGTGAGGGGAATTGGGTCTCCACAGACTTTGTTAGAGTGGAAAATCAGTCTGAAGCACAACACAAATCTTATTATACGGTTTCCGATATTGTAGATCAACATGATGAGACAGCTTCTCTAGAAAAAACGATATCTACTTCCTCGGAAGTTGTTCTAAACTTTGATGCAAGGGTCAGCTCTGAATTCGGATATGATGACGGGAATTTCTATATTAATGGAGATAGAAAATGGCAGAAATCAGGAGAAACCGGATGGCAGGAATACGAATACAGTCTGCCTGCAGGAACTCATTCAATAGAGTTTGAATACGTAAAAGACGGAACCGTCAGTTCCAATCAAGACAGTATGTTTATCGACGATTTAAGAGTTATTGATCAAGAACAGATCGGCAATCAGACCGGTGTTCCTGATGGTGATACTGCTACTGCCGAATTTAGTTCAGCAGATGACAGCTCCAAGCTTTACAACTGGACAGTTGAGCTTGAAGACAGTATATACACCAAACGGTCTGACGTATATAATTTCACCACTTCCTGAGGCGTTTATGCTAAGAATTCCAGTAATCCTCAACCTTTTGTTTTGACAAACGGATGTAATCGTTGTCGGAGGTGAAGATTTCCATTGTCGCGGTTCCTTTGAAACCGGATAGTTTTTCTCCGACTGGTTCAAAGTCAATTTCTTCTAAACCAATTGGCAGGTGCATATCTCTGCCTTCTCTGGTGTCCTGAAGGTGTAGGTGTGAGATCAGATGGGAGTATTCGTCCAGGAACTCTTCCATTTCTTCCTGTCCGACCTCTGAGAATGCATGACCGGTGTCGAAACACATGGAAGCTTCCAGTTCTTCAAGTACTTCGCCTAGCTGAAAGAGCTCTAATCCGTTCCAGTGTCCGAGGTTTTCAAAGCAGATTTCAGCATTCATTTCTTCACCGATTTCATCCAGTTTCTTTATCTGCTCAATTATGAGTTCCTCCTCTTCTTCGGAGTCGTTATCTCTCATATCTGCGTGGACCACAAATTTTTCGGCGCCCAGTTCTTCGGAAAACTTCATCAGTCTTCTGTGGTAGTCGAGCACTGCGTCGTTAAACTCCTCTATCTCGGTTACCAGTCTCTGCCGGAAAGGCAGGTGAACAACTAAACCAAAGTTTTTCTCGTCCAGCGCTTGCTTTACTTCTTTTTTGTCTATTTCTTCCGGCATCTGCTCTTTCTCGCCTAGAGGGAACTCAATGAACTCTAGCTCCTCCGGCATCTCTCTGATCTGTTTTTCCAGGTCTTCTTCCGGCCCAAGTGAGGCTCCTATTTTCATTTTACCACTATCTGACTGGTTTCTGTTTCCAGCATTTCGCCTTCTCCCTGGAACTCCCGTTCTTCGTGTACTTCGTACATCTCGGCAGGTATGTGGTGATCCGCCGCATACAACATTCCTGATTCGATGTTCCACTCGTTGTTTTCCAGTGCGTCTTCTATCTCTCCTACTGCATCGCCGAACTCCGGGCCGGCTTTGGAGTAGTCCAGTTTGATTTCTTTTATCTTGTCTTCTGTCTCCGGTTCGCCGGATCGAACCGCCAGCTCCTCAATGTGCATTACTTCTTTGATCGCTTCCTCGAAGCCGTGTACATCTCCATAGATAACAACTGAGTCAAGCTTCTCGTTTAGAGCCATTCCCTGGCTGTTTTTATAGTTTCTGAGCGCAGATATTACTTCCATACTGGTTTCTCCTGCTTCAATGTCTGCTTCAACTCCCAGTTTTTCAGGCCATTCTGTTCGGTGAATGCTTTCCGGATCTTTCTCCTGTCTAAACATGTCGTTCCAGATCTCCTCTGTAATATGTGAGAGTAGAGGTGCGAACAGTTTCAGGAACCGCTCTAAAGCGGTTTGAAGAGTGTACCGTGTTGAAAGGTTCGTATCGTCATCTATTTTCTGTTTTGCGATTTCTAGGTAGTCGTCGCAGAAAGTGTTCCAGAATGTGTACCTGATCTCGTCCCGGGCTTTGGAGAACTCGTAGTTATCCATTTTCTCTGTCGTGGATTCGATCAGTTCATCTATTTCTGCGAGAATCCATCTGTCGATTTCATCCAGTTCTTCCTCGTCGACATTCGGTTTATTACCTCCAGCTAAATGTTCGACAAGTTTGGAGGCGTTCCACAGCTTTCTCATCAGTTTTTCGCCTGACTTTAACTCTTTCTTCTTGAATGGGAAGTCGTCGCCGACTTTTGATCCGGCTGCCCAGTACCGTGCTGCGTCGACAGGGTACTCTTCAAGTACTTCGGAAGGTGCGACTACATTGCCTTTAGACTTGCTCATTTTCTCACGGTTCTCGTCCAGGACATGGCCGTGGTTCATAGTTGCCTCGAAAGGAACTTCTCCGGTATGTTCGTAACATTTGACAACGGTGTGGAAAAGCCAGAAACTGATTATGTCATGGCCTTCAGGTCTGAGATCGAACTTGTATAGCTCCGGTTTCTCTATCTGGAATTCTTCCTCTGCCTCGTCCCAGTCCCAGCCTGCGTTAATCAATGGAGTCAGGCTGGAAGTTGCCCATGTATCGAATACATCTTCTTCAGCCCGGAAATCTGTTCCTTCACATTCAGGACATTCATCGACAGGAGGTTCATCCTCGATCGGGTCGACCGGAAGCTCTGATTTTTCTGCTATTATTTCCTGGTTACAGTCTTCACAGTACCAGACCGGGAAAGGTATTCCCGAGTCTCTCTGCCGTGAGATACACCAGTCCCACTGAAGTCCTTCAATCCAGTTCTTGTAACGGGTATGCATTTTCTCCGGTATCCAGTCCATCTGCTCTCCGGCATCAAGGTATTTTTCTTTATGATCCATGATTTCGACATACCACTGCTCGGTTACCCGGAACTCTATTCCAACTCCACATCTCTCATGGACTTGAACTGTATGGGTTATCTCTCTTCTATCAAGGAGATATCCTTCGTCTTCTAGGTCTTCAACTATTTCTTCCCGGGCTTTTTCAGTACTCATTCCCTCGTATTCTTCGGCTAGCTCGGTCATTGTGCCGGATTCATCGATCGCGATTTTCAGATCGAGGTCGTGTGCCTGGTACCATTCGATATCGTTTTGATCTCCGAATGTACAGCACATAACGATTCCGGAGCCTGTTTCCATGTCGACTCTTTCGTCTTCAATTATTGGTACTTCTCTATCGAAAAGAGGTACAACCGCTGTTTCACCGACTAGATCCTGGTTTTCCTCATCGTCCGGATGTACAAATACTGCGACACATGCGGGCAGTAGCTCCGGTCTTGTAGTAGAAATTTCAAACGAATCTCCGCCTTTAATTTCGAACTCTATATCGTTGAAGTGGGAGTGTTGTTCGTCGTCCTCTGTTTCAACCTGGCTGATCGCTGTCTCACAATCCGGACACCAGATCGCCGGTGCTTTCTTCCGGTACTCCCGGTCTTTCTCGTAAAGGTCGATAAATGAAAGCTGTGAAATCCGCTGTACTCCCGGTTCGATTGTCTTGTAAGTATTGTTCCAGTCAACTGATACTCCCAGCGCCTGGGCGTTTTCTGTAAACTGTTCTTCGTAGTCCTGGCAGACCTCCCGGCATTTCTCTTGGAATTCTCTCCTGGTGTAGTCCTGGTGTCTTATCCCAAGCTCTTTCTCTGTCAGTCTTTCTGACGCAATCCCGTTGTCGTCATATCCGAACGGGAAGAAAACTTCTTGGCCCTGCATTCTCTGGTATCTTGCCTGGAAATCCATTAATTCTAGGCCGTAGAGATGTCCCATGTGAAGCGAGCCTGACACGGTTGGAGGCGGAGTATCTATTGAGAACACTGCATCAGGATCTGTATCCCGGTCGCCTGTGTATTCGAAAGTATTGTTTTCAACCCATTTTCTCTGCCACTTGCTTTCAACTTTTTCCGCGTCGTATTCTCCTTCAGGCATTAGAAAATACCTCCAGTATTTTCGGCTATCCATAAATTCTTTGAATTTAGCATGATTTACGGCCTCACGACATCTTTTTCTGCTGGAATTCTTAAATGGGTTATTCCTGATTAGCCCGGAGAAGATTCCACTGAAGAAGCATCTACCTAGAAATCTCCTAGACTCCGATTCCCGGGAAACTCCATTCCGTCATCTGCGAATACGACTTTTGCGTCTATTTTCTCTTCCAGCCATTCTTTTTCTTCATCCAGATCCTGGTTTAGGAACTTGTAACCAAACTCTGTAATGATAACTGTCGATGGTTCTACAGCTTCAACTATCTCCGGTACTTCGTCCAGTGAGGTGTGTCCTTCAAGTGATTCTCTTGTCGGCCGGTTGCAGTAAACCACCATTGTGTCGCAGCCTTTGTAGAACTCAAGTAGTTCCTCTGAGAACTCGGTGTCTGTCCAGAAACCAACTGTTTTCTCATCCGTCTCCAGTACAAATCCCTGTGTCTTGGGATCGCTGTGGAACATTTCCTGGCTTCTGATTTTGAGATCATTGAACTCGGTTTCAAAATCTTCTTCCAGAGTTTCGATTGTTCGACATAGGTTCTGGTGGTAACTGCTGATACATTTCTCCATATCCGAGTAACCGGATAGACAGGTTTCATTCGCAAACAAAGCTCCAGGATGGTCGTGGATATATGCCATCATCTCGATAATCGGTTCGGAGTCGTTCGAATGATCCAGGTGTGCATGTGAAACCAGAACAGCTTCAGTGTTTCCCGGATCGTTATCCTGTGCCTGAATTAGCCCGCCAGGCCCGGGATCGACATGTATCTGGGTCTCTTCTGTTTTAACCAGTATACCTCCGGTTTTCCGCCTCTGGCTTCCGGTCACAAACCTTCCGCCACCTGTTCCCAGGAATTTCAGTTTCATATAGACTGTGTTTGAACAGAAATAATTTTAACTCCGCGCCGGAAAGGGAAAAAAGGAAAAGACTGGATTTATGTAAGATAATCTTCTGCCTTTGAATCATCTTCCAGTCTAGCAAGATATTCAAGGCCTACACCGCTATCCTGAGAAGTCTTCCTAGTCTCCACATCCTCCATAAGTTCCTCCCAGTTGTACGGCTCATCAAAACTAGGTTCATGAAGCTCTGTGAAATCCTGGTTTTCATACTCTTCGTTCTCCACTGTATAATCGTCTTCCGGAATTATTGTTTCTGTTTTCATTTAGTTTCCACACCTAGATCTAACTAGATAACAGGAAAACTATAAATAGAAACTCTAATGCAGAAGAATAGATGTATTCTGGGGTATAGGTCGGGTTACTACGACACCCTCCGAAAAACGGCTTTGCTCCACCCGGGATTCGAACCCGGAATAGCTTATTGAAAAGAAATTTGATTTTTTAACCGAACTAACTTTCTGAACGAAGCCCCTGTATATACAAATGTATGTCTGAAGAATCAGAAGAATTGAAACAAACAAGTATCCAACTAAGAGAGAAACACTTTAATTTAGTCCATAAGAACGCTCTAAACTTGTCAAAATGGGTTAGAAAGAAACTAGAAAAGGAATTTGATTAGACATTTAGGAAGTCAGTATTATTCTCTTTAATCTCCTCATCTTCGATCTCCTCGTTTTCAATCTCATCACTATCTAAAGAATGACTGTCATTGCCTCTAAACTTATTTATGGCTTCTGTACCAAGTCTTCCGTAAGATGATGGATTCATTGTTATATCACAGGATTATTAATGCAGTAATTTAAACTTTTATATGCTTAGGTCTTCAAGCCTCTCATCTTTTTTACCAAATTCAAGTTCGTCATCGTATATATCTTCGAGTTTCTCCTTATCCTCTTTTTCAAGTTTTTGTAGGCCATTAGACTGGGTTAAAACATATAAGTCCGTTTTCTCACCAACACCTTGATGTACTTCTGCTCGTTTCTTTGATTTGAACACATTGAAAAGAGCTTCTTCAATGTTTGTTTCTTTAGAGTGCTTTTGGAAGAGCATTGAATTAGATGCTTGTACCGATCCCGAACCTATAACTGAATAGTTTATGTCTCTCACATGATTATAGTTTCTATCTGATATTTGTGTAATCTGGGCATTATCACTCTTAAATCCTACTAACAAGAGTTCTGTCTCTAGATTATAATTGACAAGTTTCTCTTGAACCCATCTCAACACTTCACTTTTTTGTGTTTGACCGGCTACATAATCCCAAATACCGTTGTTTTGTACTGCCTGTTGTCCTACAGTATCTATTCCTCCTTTCTTTTCCAAACCCATTGGCTGTAGAACCTCTCTTTCTATTTCGTCTTCTCTAATTTCCTGCATCGCTTCAAATATGTCTTCGGAAGTTTCTTCATAGTCGTCACTCGTTAGCTGTTTTTTATCTAGCACCTTTCTGAATATGAGCGGATTACCCGCTAGTAGAAGGACACAACCGTTGTCTAATTCTCTAAATTTTGTAAGGGTAGGATGTTCGAATGAACCTAGACCTTCCTGTGTTATCATTTTGTCTGTAGCTATAACTACTGCTTCTTCTTTATCTCCATCTTCATTCTCACGCTCACAAAGTGCAGATATACAAATAGTCATAGGTAGTACCAGGGCATTAACCTTTTAATCAGTTTTTGAACGCAAATTCAATTTCTTGAACAAGACCTCTCAAAATGGGTGTGTACATAAAACGGTTTTTTCATGAACATCAAGAGGTTTTTTGTGAACGATCACCCTTTTCATGAACACAGCCTCGAAAAACCAAACCTTTTTATGTTACTATCACTAAATAACAACATATGAGTGCGGACGCAATCTATGGGTCGGTCGCTGATGAAAAACTTGAAGAACTTCGTGAAGAAGTTCCTGCTAGAGATGTCGAACTCAGGAGAATCGAGGTGAATACATAAGTGACAGATTATGACGAGACAGCGCTGGTTGTAACGCATCCGCATGAAGAGTTTGATGAAGGTACTATCTACGATAATTTATCTCAGATTGTTCCTGAAATAGATGTTGATACTTATGCTGTAGAATCTTCCAATGTTGAATCTAGCCCATATCTTCAGTCCCAGTTTGATGAAGTGTTGAAAGATGAGGCGTTTGGTAGATTAACACAGGAAGATGCCCAAAAACTGTATGAAGAAAAAGAACATATCCTGCTCGGAGGAGGTTTCATTGAGATGTGTGCTGAAAATACTTACGAAACTTTGTTAGAGGCAGGATTTGAAGGTGAGGATATAACCATAGTTCCCGAGATTACCTATGACCAGTCCTTCCCTGACGATAAATACTCAGTACAAGATGTTCTCGAAACAGGCGATGTTAAAATTATTTCAGACTACCTTCAATCAAGTAATAACGAACTTGTTGGGAGAGCAATGTTTAACGGCGAATACATCGGTGATGTGGAGGACGATATCCATAGGGCGTCCGAGATGACGGTTGAGGAGGCGGTTGAGGATCCGGAAGTATCTATTGATCTTGGGTTTGAGGCAACTCCTGGCGATGAATCAAGACCGAAGGTAGGAGTCTAACTGAGGTGTCTATAATTAGCTTAGATATGATTGAAACTGAAGAAGATGGCGCTGATGTCTCTCTTTTACCGGGTTTCTCCAAAAGAGATGAAATTTATGTCCGAAAGAACCCGGTTGAGGGATCTCATTTTTCTAGAGGGGATCTGGCCGGCTACGACACCGATGGTGATCTCTGGGTCGTAGAAACTGAAGGATGGGAATACCATGATCTTGAAGGAAATCAGACCGACGGCGAGGTTTATCTTCATTACGCAGAAGAAGCACTGAACCTAGACGTGGCAGGTTACTTAGATCCCGATCATAATTTCCATGGTAGTAATTTCGTAACTGGAGATGATCTCTACGCTGTCGCAAGCCGTAATTTAGGGGATGTTGACAGGAAGCTTGATGGACGAGATATTCAGCTTGTCTAACTTCTACTTTATCCTGTTCCCTATTTCCATTTCTTTGTCTGTAGTTAGTAGTGAGACTGTTTCTCCATCGTCTGATTCTGCTGCAAGCATCATGCACTCCGATTTTTCTCCTCTTAGCTCGGCTGGTTCAAGGTTTGCAAGTACTACTACTTTCCGGCCTTCAAGTTCTTCTGGTTTGTAGAAGTTTTTCAGTCCGGCACATGTCTGGAGCGTTGTTTCTCCTACATTTACTTTGACTTTGTAGAGTTTGTCGGCGTTTGGATGTTCTTCGACTGATTCTACTTTCCCGATTCGGAGATCCATGTCCCCAAACTGGTCGAATGAAACAGTGTCTTGGTTGAACTTTGTCATAGTATCTTTTTCCTCTTCTTCTAGTTTTTCTTTCTGTTCAGAGACATCAATCTTCTCGAACAGTATCTCCCGTTCTCCTAGCTCGTGTCCGGCTTCCAGACCTTTGAGAACATCTTCCACAAGCAGGTCTTCCTCTCCAGACGGTTCGATCTCTGCGTTGAGCATGTCGAATATTTTCTCACTGCTTTCCGGGATGAATGGGTGGAGTGTGACACCAAGTTTCTGGATCAACTGGATTGAAACATGGATTGTTTCCTCTCTTCTTTCTTCGTTTTTCCATGGTTCTTCCGCGCTCAGGTACTGGTCGCCGAGTCTAGCCAGCTCCAGTGCATGCTCTAGCGCGTCCTGAGGTTCTTTCTCTTCAAATGCCTCAATGTAGTTTTCCAATGCGTTTTCTGCTTCTTCAACTACTTCTTCATCTTTCTCTTTCAGTTCTGCCTCCGGAACTTGGTTGTCGAACCATTTTTCGGATAGGCTTAGTGTCCGGTTGACAAAGTTGCCGACAGTATCGTTCAGTACATTGTTGATCTCCGACTCGAAGTCGTCCCAGGAAAAGTTGGTGTCATGGTCGGTTGGAAGCATTTTGGAGAGGTAAAACCGCCAGTAATCCGCTGGATAGTACTCTATAGCTTCATCAATAAAGATTCCGCGGTCCCGGGATTTGGAGAAAGCTCCGTCTTCCCACATCAGGTACTGCTGGATGAACTCGTATTTCGGGAGTCCATACTCAATTTCTTTGTTTCGGGAGCCTAGAAGCATTGTCGGCCAGATAACCGTGTGGAAGATTGTGTTGTCCTTTCCGATCGAGTAGTAGATTTCTGCGTCCTGATTCCAGTGTTTTTTCCATTCATCGGAGTCTTCAAAGTATTCTCTTGTAAAACCGATGTATCCTATCGGTGCGTCAAACCATACATACAGGACTTTTTCATCGTAAACTTCAGGATCCAGCTTCTCGACATCAAGGTCTTCCTCCTCTATTCTTTTGTTGACTCTTTCAGCCGGGATTTCGAAGCCCCAGTTCTGATCTCGGGTGATTGATCTCTCTTCAGCTTCCTCTATGTCGTGAAGCACCTGGTTAACCATGTTATCCGGGATCGGCTCCTCTTCTTTAAGCCACTGTTTTAGCTCCTGTTTGTACTCTGTCAGGTCGAGGAATAGGTGGTCTGTATCTTTAAACTCTATATCGTTTCCTTCACATATCTGGCACTCTGGGTTCTCTATCTCATCCGGTTCAACCAGTTTTCCACAGTCATCGCACTGGTCTCCTCTTGCCAGACCGCCGCAGTGCGGGCATTCTCCTTCGATATACCTGTCCGGCAGAAATCTTTCGTCATCGTTGCAGTAAGGCATTGTCTGCGTTTTCTCGTTGATCAAACCGTTGCAGTACAGTTCTTCAAACATGTCGTGTGTCTGCTTCCGGTTGTACTCGCTGTGAGTGTCGGAGAAAACTGTGAAATCGACATTCAGACTTTCATACGCGTTTCTAACCTTTTCTGTCTGTTCATCTTTAATATCTCGAGGATCTTCTCCGCGCTCTAATGCCTCTAGTTCAAGCGGTGTTCCGTGTACATCGCCTCCGCAGACAAAAATATTTTCTTTCCCTCTGATATCGAAGTATCTATGCAGAAGTTCTGCGGGTAAGACACTTCCGGCCATATTTCCTAGATGCGGTACTCCGTGAATGTATGGCAGTGCTGATGTAACGGTTATTCGATCCTCTGAAATTTTGATTCACCTAAACTGTATCAGTGAGGTTAATTTCTTTAAATTCGGTGGTTATCAGGAACTTATGAAGGATATATTCTTCGCGACAGGGAATGAGGGAAAACTGGAGGAAATGCAGCAGCCTTTTGCAAGAGCCGGATACAAACTTGTCCAAGTTGAAGCCGATGTTCCGGAAATTGATGCTATGGATGTCGAAGAAGTTGCGGAGCGGAAAGTGATGGACTCCTACCAGGAAGCGGTGCTGAACCAGGAGATTGGCAGTGTAGATTATTTTATCGTGGAGGATACCGGTTTCTATGTCAAGGCTTTAGACGGATTCCCGGGTGCGGAAGCTGCCTTCTTTGCGGGAACCGCTGGCGCTGAAAAACTACTTGATCTGATGGAAGATGAGGAAAACCGGGAGGCATACTTCAGAACAGCTATCGCAGTCTACATGCCTGGAAAGGATGAAATCAAGGTTTTCACAGGTAAGATGGCCGGACAGATTCCGGAGGAAAAGAAAGGAGAGTCACATCCACATTTGCCTTACAACAGCTACTTCGTCCCTGATCACGGGGATGGAGAATCACTGGCGGAAAACGAAGATCTGAAGAACGCGGAGATGCATAGGAGAAAGGCTGTTAACAAAGTTATTGACTGGCTTGACAATCAATAAAATTTTTACAGAATCTTTCTTTTCAGCCTGGAAAGGTTAGAGAGCCCGAAGTCAGGTTTCTGGATTTCATCCGCTTTCTTAAGCATCTCTCTATCCATATCACCAGACATAACTGCTACGGTTGTCATTCCCAGATTGTTTCCTGTCTCCATATCTTCGAGGCGGTCTCCGATAAACATTGAGGCGTCCGGGAAGTAACTGAAGTAGTCCTGGAAAACATTCTGGTAGAACTCGCTCGGCTTCCCTATAAGCTTGGTTTCACCCATTTCTCTGAAAGCCTGGTTGAACATTCCCTGGTGAGGCATTTTCTTCTTAGTAGTCCTGAAAGTCTTCTCCGAACTGCAGAGAACAGCTTCTCCACCGTTCTGCAGGATTTTCATTGCTTTCTCTGCCTTTCTATAGTTGAACTGTCTGTCGAAGCCAACTACTAAAGTATCAGATTTCTCCTTCACCTCAATATCTTTCTCATCAAGTTCCTCAATTAGACCGGATTCGCCTATGACATATGTAGAGGTTTGACTTTTCTGGTTTAGATACTCGCCGGCTACATAACCTGCTGTAAGTATATCCTCTTTCTCCGCCTCAATATTCATTTCGTTCAGTTTTCTAGCGTAGGCCTCTCTCGAAAGTAAACTGTTGTCAGTATGGAAATAGACCTGTTTATCCGCTTCTCGAAGAGAGTCAATTAAATCTACTGCTCCTATAATGTCTTCATCCCAGTTCCAAAGGGTCTTATCTAGGTCGAAGAAAAAGTACTTGTGCTCGTCTATCTCCATGCACACCGATTTAATGTTTAAACCTCTTATACATGACTATGCCGAGCCTGCGAGAAGCCGCTGAAAAGCTTTCACAGAAGGAAGAAAAGAACATCGATCTCGAGGAAAAATTCTCGGATATAGATACTATTGAAACAGGTTCAGTTGTCAAAGAGGAAAAACTGAGGCACAAAGTTGAGAAAAAAACTCCGGGTAAAGTCGCAGGAATTGATGGGGGTTTGGTCAGGAAGAGATACTCTTCAGCCGATGTAATTGCGGTAAGAGCAGTAGCAGCAGTTTTCAGTTTTGAAGGTTCAGAACTGGAAGAAACAAGTTACCTCCCCGGGAAATCTCCTGAACCTGATTTCCAGGTCTTTGATCCTCAGGATCAGGAAGGACTGGATCGTAAAGCTGAAACCGAGAGGCTTAAAGCAGAAACCGAGATAGCTTTACAGGCACAGGAAGAAGCGGATCATGTATTCATGGACGGTTCAGTTGTTCCCAGCTACAGCAAGAGCCAGGAAGTGCTTAACAACTACAGTCGGCTTTTCTCCGGAGCCGAACCCGGAACACTGGTAGGAGTAGTCGAGGACTCATACGGCACATCCCTGACAGATATGATGGCGGATAAAACCGGTCTCGAAATAGGCAGTATCCGGGACACTATCTTAATGGATTCAATTCTCTCAGAAGGCGAGAGAAGCTTTGTAAGGAAATACTCGAAAGGCCCCGCTGAGCATCCTGTTATGAAGAAGATGAGTCCTGACTATGTAAACAAAATCCATACCTTCTACGTCAAACTTTCCTCCAAAGACCTGCCGCTTAGAATCGATTACTTCGGCGAACCAGAAGATGCAGACCGGATCGCAGGACTGCTTATGTCGCTTAAATCCTCGGAAAGGTACACAGTGCCTTCGCCGGTTCTCGAGGCCGACCGAAAAGCCAAAATACCGGAGGAATACCTGAAGAGGCTGGAGAAACGGTTTTCTCCTAGAGAGAAGAGAAGAAACCGGCGGTTAATCTGATCGATATTTTTACTCAAACCATTTTATTCAGATCTAACCAATTTCTACTTGATGAAAAACCTGGAAATATTTGTGCTTCTGATATTTGTTTTCTCATTTGCTGCAGCAGTCTCCGCAGACTCAGAGATAACTAATCAGGATGTTGAGATATCCGGAGATTACGTTATGGGAAGACAGCATGTGAGCACATTTGAGTACGAGCTCCAGGTTGAATACAAGCCTGTTGATACTGCTATAGCTATCGACGAATCCGGCAGTATGGGGGGCCAGCTAGGGAATGTACAGGAAGCTGCCAAAGACTATGTTGATAACACTAGAACTTCTGACGGCGATGAAAACGCAATTATTTCATATGAATCTTCTGCTAATACTAGGCAAAGCTTGACTGCAGATAAACAGGATGCGAAAGATGCTATAGATGAGATGTCAGCCAGCGGAGGCACAGATCTCCCAGGGGGTGTAAGTGAGGCTCATGATGCGCTTGAATCCGGTACAAATCCCAGCCAGGTTATGATAGTTCTAGCTGACGGAAACGGAGGTAGTCCTGAAACCGAAGCAGATGCAGCTCGACAAGATGGCATAGATATTCACGGAATTTTATATGGCCAGAGCGCACCTACAGCTGATTTCGAGGATATGACTAATTCTGACTGCAGTACTTCCTCATCAGAGAACGATGACGGCGACAACTGCTGGTATGCAGAATCCGGGACAATTGATCAGGTTTACACAGATATAAGGGAGGAGACGGATAGCGAGAGAAGAGTCGACCTTCATCTGAAGCTTCCGCCTCACGCAAAATCCTTTGATGAAAATCCTGACAATATAGAAGATGATGGAACCCGTGAGTACATCTTCGAGAACCGGCCAACGGATGGAGATACTTACAGCTTTGATATTCCGTGGAATCCGACTTCTTCTGGTTCTGCTCTGGAGATGAAGACTGGCGATTCCTATGTGGAGTTTACCGAGGATGGTAGCACTTCAACGCCAAGCTTTGGACCTATGGAGGAAAATCAGGTCGGCTATGTTGATTTGAATGTAACCGACAGCCATGCTGTCAGAGATGTCTCTGAAGGAGAGATTGACGTTTCTGTTACTGTGAAAAATGAGGGAACTGTGGAATCGAAGCCGGATCTCGGATTTGAGATACGTGATGAATCCGGTAACAGGATAGAAGAGACTATGCCAGCTCTTTCACCGGGTGAAACTCAGACCTATACATACACATTGGAGGAAGGTCACAGGGTTTATGATGATTCAGAGATGATCAGAGCGGAGGCGGACACTGATGGAAGATGGGAAGCCACAAGGGGAGCTGGCGAGGAATTGGAGCCTAATGAAGACAATAACATCAAGAAAATGGGTTATCCGATTGATCCGAGTGTTACTAATCCAACTTTCATCGACGATTACACCTATCCGAGGACTGATACAAGGTTTGGTGAAAACCTGATTGAAGAAATTGAGCATCAGCATCCTGATATACCGGAGCTTTACGGTTACTATGATCTGTGGGTGGGCGCTAATGAATTTGAACCTGAAGACGGTCAGCCTGAGCTTGTACATGATAACAGAAGTTATGGTTCGGCCGGCGCCCCTATTCAAACACAGGGTGTAGAGGTTGACAGGGCTAGGACTTACTGGAACTTCACGAACCGGGTGAATGATACTTATGGAAGTATGTCGGTCTTCAATCACAGTATTTATGTCAAGAATCCGATTCCGGAGGTGCTGGATCACAGACCTCGGAACGATGGTTTTGAATCAGAGTACCCTGTACCTGTAAATATTCTGGCAGCTGATGACAACGATGAAAACCTCACTTTCTATCTTTTCAACAGGTCTAACGACATGCTTCTTGAAAAGGAGAAATTTACAGGTCTTGAGCAGGAGGATGATTCAGCTGAGAAAACGTATGATTGGGAGGTTCCTGAAGCTCACTCGGAGTACACACTGGGTCTGAAGGTTGAGGATAGATGGACTAACTACTCTGAGAACATCCGGTTTATGAAAATTATTGGAAGAGGCTTCGCTCTGGAAGGAGGCTTTGATCACAAGTACTCCTCGGTCATTCTCTCCGGCTCCAGCAGTCAAAGTGTTCTGTTTACTGCGAAGAACACTCGGCCTTTCGCGAGAGATATCAATGTCACGCTTTCCGGTGTGAAAGCCAGGTTTGATGACGGCTCTAACTACACCTATGAAACCTTCGGCCCTGAAGAGGAGAAAGACTTCCTTCTTATAGTGAACCCTGATGAAGAAAAAACAGGGCTCAGATATCTGAATGTAACGCTTGACTATCCGGCGATAAGATACAATAAAACAGAGAGCCTTCCTGTATTTGTCAGGGAGACGTCCCAGGTAGCTGAGTCAAGAGAAGTGCCGGGAATTGGAATGATCCAGTTAATTATGCTGGTGCTGTCGGCTGTTTATCTTTATTCTGTACGACTCTGACAATGTAGCCTGCTGTCCGGTTTCTAAGTCTCTTCGAATCGAACTCGTCCATTTCCTTGAGTTCTTCCTTGTTTTCCTCGAAATCATCTGAGAATCTTTCCGGATCTGCTTCTACCAGGTCTTTTGCAAGTCGCTTGATGTAGGTCTGTCTTACGCGTCCCATACAACCAGAAAAACGAGCCCAACATTCTTAAACCAAACCCTGAAGTAACAGGGTTAATAAGGAATTCAGGGAATCGAAAGACACTTCATACTCCGGATCTTTCTCTTAGACATGACAGAAGAACTCTATCTTCCGGCCAACGAATACCAGAAGGAGTTTGAAGCCGAGGTAACCAAAAGCAGAGGAGTCCCTGAAGGAGAACACGACGGTTATATCTGCCTTGAGAAAACTCTTTTCTATAAAGAGGGCGGAGGGCAGCCCGCAGATCACGGAAAAATCAGCTGGGGTGGAAACGAAAGTAAAGTGATCGATGTCCAGAGAGTCAACGGCGAAGTAAGACACTACATCCAGGGAGAACTGCCGGAACCCGATACCGAGGTAAAGGGAGAGATAGACTGGGAAAGAAGGTACAAACACATGCGGATGCACACCGCCCAGCACCTGGTCTCATGGGTCGTCCTGAACAGATACAATGCCTCGACAGCTGGAAACCAGATACACGAGGACTACTCCCGGATCGACTTCGAACCTGCCGAGTTCGATGGAAGCGATGTGGAGAAGATTGAGAGATCGGTCAACGCTTTAATCCAGAAAGAACTGGAAGTTGAGAAGAAGTACATGCCACGAGAGCAGATCGAGCAGGCCGTTGAGGAGGGAAGAACAAACCTGGATATAATCCCGGATCATATTGATCCTCTTCGAGTCGTCATAATCGGTGACAACGATCTCTGCCCATGTGGAGGAACCCATGTCGACAACATCAAAGAAATCGGAGGCATAAATATCACAGACCGGAAATCGAAAGGAGCAGATGTAGAAAGACTGGAGTTCGAACTGGAGGAGTAAGCTTCCTACTCAATTATTTCTCGTAGAATTCGCCTTTTTCCCGCTGTTCCTGGTCTTTCTGGCTTCCGGGTTTGTTGGCCCGTGGTCTTCCCGTGTCCGGGTCTTTCCTGAATGTTAGATCGACTTCCTGTAGGAATAAGTCAATTGCATCGCCAATCTTCATCGGTTCAGTTGATTCTCCTTTGACCCCTGGTTCTCCTCTGAAAACCATTCCTCGATCCGCGATATAGTCCAGCATCAGAAGGTCGTGGTCGATCACCATTAACGGCTTTTCGGTCTTCCGGGCGAACCGTTTCAGTGTTCTTCCAAGCTCTACTCTTGCCTCGACATCTAGATAGGCTGATGGTTCGTCCAAGAGGTAGATATCAGCGTTTTTGGATAAGCATATTGCGATTCCAACTCTCTGAAGCTCCCCGCCGGAGAGATCGTTCAGATTGTTTTCGTACAGTTTTTCCAGTCCGAGCGGTTCTGCGATCCGGTTCTCAAATCTTTTGCTGTTTACATTGGTGTGTTTGGAAAGTGCTTCTTCGACTGTCTCATCCTGAGCCTCAAGGTACTGAGGTTTGTAGGAGATTGAAACATCCGGGGAGTCGCCTTCATCTGAATTAATTGCTCCTGCCAGCATTTTTGCAAACACAGTTTTTCCTAAACCGTTTTCTCCGAAGATGGCAAGTATCTCCTCCTCGTGAAGCTCTCCTGCTTCGGTTTCAAGTTCGAACTCTCCTTTTCCGAAGTCTTTGCTGAAATCTGGGAACTCTAGAACTGTTTCGTGCTGCTCTACCTGTGATCTTTTGGTTCTGTCGAACTCGATAGAGTTTTTTCTGAACTGTACGTTCTGGGATGGGAGGTAGCCGTCGAGGTAGTTGTTGATACCTTCTTTTGTGGAAAGCGTGTCGGAGACCATTCCGTAGCCTCCTGGTTCCCCGTAGAAAATATGGATTCCGGAGGCGATGAGATCCAGTGTCGCCAGGTCGTGCTCGACAGTCATGACAGAGTTATCCTCCGCGAGTTTCACGATTTCACGCCCTGAGTTCAGTCTCTGCTTCACATCAAGGAAGGATGATGGTTCGTCAAACATGTAGATGTCTTTGTCTTTCAAGAGTGTGGAGGCAATTGCTGTTCTCTGAAGCTCTCCGCCTGAAAGGTTTTCTATCTCTCTGTCAAGAAGCTGAGCTATATCCAGTTTACTGGCTATCTCCTCCATTTCATCTTCGTTTTCAGCAGACTTCCTCAGTAGTTCCCTTACTTTCCCGGAGTAGACCTCAGGTAGTTTTTCCACCTGCTGTGGTTTGTACGCTGAATCTATTTCATCCTTTTTCAAGGCCTCGAAGTGGTTCTGAAGCCCGGTTCCCCGGTAATGTCTGACTATCTCGTCCCAGTCCGGGCTTTCCTTCCAGTCCCCGAAGTTCGGTTTGATCTCCCCTGTAAGTATCTTCAGAGATACAGATTTTCCTATACCGTTCTCTCCAATCAACCCTATTGAACGTCCTTCATCAGGAACCGGTAGACCGTACAGTCGGAAGCTGTTCTCCGAGAACTGGTGAACTTTGTCACCTTCCTCGAATGGGAGCTGGATCATTGTGATGGCGTTGTCGTATGGATACTTGTTGATAGCCATCTTGTGCGCCTCCATCACGTCCTCGTCATCAATGTGGAGTTCTTCGTTCTCGTCGAGGTAGAAACCACCTTCTTTCCCGGCGCGGTTGAGAGGATCGAAATTAATTACTGTCTCACGCGCTAAATCTGGTTCGATCTTATCCTGATCGATTGCTACGATAAACTTTTTCGAGTTTTTCTCTGTTGCCATGTTAGTGTTTATAGGAAGAAGATTCTTAACTTGTCTTCTCCAATTTTTCTTCAAACTATGATGATTTTCACCCATACTGTTTTCTCTGTAGGTCTTGGCGCATTATTGGCGAGTTTAGAGCCTATGTATGCAGGACAGATAATTGGTTTTACTCTTTTAGCAGGTATTTTTCCGGATCTTGATATGTTTTTCGAGCATCGTAAGACATTTCACAGGCCTTTCCAGTTTTCGGCACTTTTCCTTCTCCTTATACCTTTCTATCTATTTACAGGAGCTTTTTATCTTTTCATACTTCTCGCCGTGCTGGTTTCGATGGTGTCACACTGCGCGCTTGATCTGCTTTCGAACGGTAAAACCGCCCGACCTAGAGAAAATCCGGATTCCAGAGCAGTCTATGACCATATAAGAGGGGAATGGTTGAAACCTAGAAGAATGGTTCTTGATGGATCAAAAGGTGATGTATTGATGCTTCTGCTAACAGGCTTCACGGCTTTTTATCTGCTCTATTCAACTGTTTTCAGAATTATAGTTCTTGGCTCAGTTTTAGCCGGGGTTCTTTACTCTGTTTTAATGAGCCACTATAGAGATTACTTGGTGGGAGATTTTGACAGGTTTTCTGAAGAGATTCAGTATCTGCTTGGAGTAGGCCCAGAAGTGTCTGAAAAGTAAATTAAGAAAGAAATGTGGAAATTCATTCGAAGGAGAGCCGGTAATGTGTCCCAGTGATTCCTTCAATTATTTCCTCGAACTCTTCTTCGGAGAGGTTGATCTTGCCTGTGTATTCGTCGCTGACAACGATCTTTTTCTCCTGTCCTTCCGGTGTGAAGACTGTGTTAACTGACTCTACTTCTGCAGGACTGAGAAGCCCTTTGATGGTTTCCAAGTCGTCTTCGCTTTTCTCAACTACTCTGATTGATTTTCCTACTTCGTCCGCGACCTTCTTCACGATTTCTCCGCTTCGACCGACTACTTTGGCGCCGTCGCCTTTCGCTGTTGCAATTACAACCACGTTTTCTGCCTCGAAGGTCTTGATTATTTCTGAGTCTTTCAGTGAGGCGTGTTCCTTGCTGAGGTTGTGTAGAATTCTTGAGACCTCGATATCGGTTTCCGTGATTTCATCGTTTTCAAACTTGTCTTCGCACATGCTGCAGAGCTCGTCCTCGCTCTTTAAGCATACGTTACATATTGGAGCCTTCATACAAAGAAATGGCGCGACCAACAATTAAATAGTTGAACAGAGTGAGTCCCTGCAGGCTTACCGCTTGATTTTTCTTGTAAGGGTTCCAAGATCGTATCCTATTACCAGGCACAGAACTATCAGTCCGTAGAAGAGGAAGTAGCTGTTGAAGTATGATCCCAGGAATACCAGCGCGGTTACGGCAATCCAGTAGTCCTCTCCGATTGTCTGTCTGAAGCTTTTTCTGTATCTACGGCTCATCTGTAGCTGGAATACTTTCGTTGCTCCCAGAAGCCCGACTGTTAGAACTGCCAGCCAGGACGGCACTATCTCGGTTAAACCGGCTGAACCGATTATCAGGAAGATGGATAGATTTTTGATTAGATCCTGGAAGGCTTTTGTTTTCCGGCCTGAGGATTCCTCAAGAATTTTTCTATCCAGCAGTTTCATGCACCCAAGAAATGCCAGAACCGAGATTCCGGATGCCAGACCGGTGTAAATGCTTCCTGTCTGCACTATTAGAACCGGTAATGCGGATAGGATAAATGTTAATCCTCCCAGTATGGTTATCTTCGGGTTCACATCGGTTTTTTACCGGAGAATTCTTAAACCAGTTTTGATTACAGTCTAGGAATAAAAGGTAAATTTAAGACCTCCGCATAAGGGGGGGAGGGGAGTGTACGGTGTTTGACAGGCTTGGTGCCCATCAAACCCGGACGCGGAGGTCTTAAGGGGTAAGGGGGAAAGTATCAAATGAAGTGAAAGAAGCCTCGCGTGTTACCGCGGAAGCCTCTGGTGAAACTCTCTTTATTCGATTACCTCGATTCCCAGGTCGTTTACATCTCCCGAGACGTCTGTTTCCTGTTCCTCTTCTACTTCTCCGAGGACGTACGGTGATTCGACGCCTGTAATTATTGAGATTACCTGGAGTTTTCCTTGGAGCTCTTCTTTTACTCTTGCACCCCAGATGACCTGTGCGTGGCTGTCGAGGTGGTGTTTGACTTTCTGGCCGACATCGTTGATCTCGTTAAGTGTTAGGTCGTCGCCTCCTGCTACGTGTAGGAGTGCTCCGTTTGCTCCTTCGAACTCGACATCGAGTAGTGGGTTGCTTAGTGCTTCATGGATTGCTTCTTCTCCTTTGTTCTTGGTGTCTGATTCTCCGTATCCTACCACTGCTACTCCTCCCTGGTTCATGATTGCCTGTACGTCGGCGTAATCCAGGTTAACGAGGGAAGGTTTGCTGATGGTCTCTGTAACTCCTTTGATCATTGTTGTAATCAATTCGTCTGCTACTCCGAATGCTTGATCGAGCGGCATGTCGCCTGCGATGTCAAGTAGTTTGTCGTTTTCTATTACAATCGCTGTGTCAACGTGTTGTCTTAGTCGGTATAGTCCATCTTCTGCCTTTGACATTCTTGCGCCTTCGATTTCGAAAGGCATTGTTACTGTTCCAATTACGATGCAGTCTTCTTTCTTTGCGATCTCCGCAAGTACTGGTGTTGCTCCTGTACCTGTTCCTCCTCCCATTCCTGCTGTGAGGAAGACCATGTCTGCATCTTTGAAGATGGAACGTAGTTCGGCTCGGTTCTCTTCAGCTGATCGTGCACCTTTCTCAGGCTTTCCTCCTGCTCCAAGACCTTTGGTCAGGTCTTTTCCTACGAGGATCTTGCGGTCTGCTGAAGCCATTTCCAGGTGCTGTTTGTCAGTGTTAATCGCTACTGTGTCTGCGCCCTGCACTTCCTTCTTCTGGATGCGGGTTACCTGGTTATTTCCTGCTCCACCGACTCCTACAACTACGATTCTAGCATCTTTTACATCATCAAGATTTTCGACGTCTTTTCCGGACTCGTTATTATCTATTAGGGATTCCATTTGAGTATCACGTTTTCAGCTATACCTAACCTTTTTAAAGCGGTATAGTTAATTCTACCATAGAAGTTAGTCCAATTCAAGCCCAACTTGAATACTTAACACATGTCTGGATTCAAAGCCCAATTTGAATCCGAGTCGACTCGTGCCCAAACGAGTCAGATCGTATCAGTCGCTTTCGATTCGTCCGCCCAAAGACGAATGTTTCAAGCTTATCCTAACATTTCCTTAGCTCCTTTATAAATCTTTGCTATAACTCCCCGATTAACAATGTTCATCGTTTTCGAACAGCTTCTGTTCAGAACAGTTCACGGACAGTTCATAGAAGAGGTTCAGCGTATTTTCAAACAGTTACTAAATATTTCCGATCCAACTTTCTGATATGGTTGAAGCTGAAGAAGTGAAAGATATTGCAGAGAACGCCAGGATCAATCTGGAAGAAGGTGAGGCAGAAAAGTTTGCCGAAGAGTTCGAAAATATACTATCAACTTTCCAGAAACTGGAAGAAATAGATACTGAGGATGTAGAACCGGCTTTCCACCCGACAGATACAGAATCAGAAACACGGGAAGACGAAGTAGAGGAAACACTGGATAAAGATGAAGTGTTCCAGAACACCGACAACAAGGAAGACGGATACTTCAAAGGGCCTAGCGCATAGATGAGACAATGCCAGAAAAACATACACCTAACACCGCTTCCTACCTGATCCTGGAGAAAGATGATCAAGTACTTCTGATGAAGAGAAAGAACACCGGATACAAAGATGGAATGTACAGCCTCGTCGCCGGACATGTCGATAAAGGTGAGAACTTCAGGAAAGCCATGATTCGGGAGGCCGAGGAAGAAGTTGGAATTGAAATTGAAAGAGAAGATCTTGAAACCACTTCAATCATGCACCGGAGATCCGAAGGAACTGTTTATGTTGATGTGTTCTTCAAAGTAAGTAACTGGAAAGGCGAACCGACAAACGAAGAACCTGAGAAATGCTCCGAACTTCTCTGGGTGGAAAAAGACAATCTCCCGGAGAATACGATTGGTTATGTTGAAAAAGTAATTGACGAGATGGATGACGGATTGGAGTACCAGGAAGTTGGCTGGTAATTTATTCGTAGCTTGATTCAGGGAAATATGTTTCTATTATGAAACGGTCTCCTACTGCTTTTATCTCCCGATCCTCATAGATCTCTACCTGTACATTTCCCATCATGTCGTTCAGAAATCCTGAATCCTCCTGCACAGTGTGATGAAGTACCTCTTCCTGATCCGGCCTGTATGTCGGTATCGAGTATTTCTGCTCCGCATTCTTCTCCAGCTCTGACATAATCTCCATTGATTCAGGTTTCCCTATTTTCTCTGTTTCCAGAATATCTCGCATCGTCTATATTTTAGGAGCCTAATCTAATAAGCCTGCTAAAATAGAGTTAAGGTATGAAGATCGGGATAGTCTCCGACACCCACGACAACCTTGAACTCGCTGAAAAAGCGGTTGAGTTTTTCGAGAATGAAGAGGTTGAGAAGGTTGTTCACTGCGGGGATATGGTTGCGCCATTCACTGCCGAGCTTTTCGATGGCGACTTCGATTTCCACGCTGTCAGAGGCAACAATGACGGCGAATGGAACCTGAAAGAGACTGTCGAGGATTTTGGAGCTTTCTACAATAATACTGCAGAACTTGAATTTGACGGTAATAAAATTGCGGTATACCATGGAACAGAGGAAGAGATAGTTGAAGGAATAATAGAGAAAAACTATGACTTTGTTTTCAGAGGTCACACCCACAGGAGAAAGATGGAGGTTCACGGTGAAACAGTTGAGATCAATCCGGGAGGTATCAAACTTCCGGGACAAAAGGAAGATTTCAGCGTCGCGATACTTAACACAGAAACAGGTGATATCGATTTCACAGAACTTGGATCATAAATCGCTTCACTGCCCGGAATGCGGTGGAAAAATGAGCTTCCAGGGTTATCGGCCTTTATTCCCTGAATGCACTGAGTGCGGAGAAACATTCCATGTCGATAAATGCGAGATAGAAAGTTCAGAATAGAATATTAAATTATTTCAGATTTTAACTCTAGGCTATGGCGCCTAACCGTCAGAATACTGAAAGTATACTGGAACCTGAAATACCCGATGAACAGAATGTATGGAGGAGAAATATGAATGACAGAAATTTAACAGGTATAAGCTATAGAGAGAACGGTACCAGCTATGTGCATCTCCGGTCGGAAGGCCTTAGAGATATGGTAGGCTATTCCGTGGATGATATTGTCAGAACTCTTGATGAGGATTATGACATTGATTACACTGACTTTGATATTGAAAGCGTAGAGTACGGAAACGGTTGGGCTCTCATCGAGTTCGGTTGAATTTTTAAGATTCTCCGTATAAACCAGTTCCATGGATTTGAGAAAAGTCGTGGAAGGCGATGCCGAGATAGATCATGAAAGTTTTCAGGAGCAAATTGAACAGAAAGACTCCAAACTAAACTTCATGAGAGAAATAGAAACAGAAGAATCAGAAAATGAGGGCGAACTTTCCGGCGTTCCTTTTGTTGTGAAAGATGCTATCTGCACGGAAAGTACTACGACTTCAGCCGGCTCCAAAATAATTAAAGACTACGAACCGGTATTCGATGCAACAGTTGTCAAGAGACTGAAAGAAGCCGGAGCAAAGTTTTACGGGAAAACAAATCAAGACGAGTTCGGTTTCGGAACCTTCTCAACCAACTGCGCGTTCGGAACCCCGAAAAACCCGCATGACAAAGATAGAGTTGTCGGCGGATCAAGTGGAGGTGCTGGAGCTATCGTCGCAGCGATGGACCAGCCGATCATCTCAATCGGAGAGTCAACAGGCGGATCGATCACAAACCCTGCAGCGTACAATGGAGTGGTTGGTATCACTCCAACCTATGGAAGAGTCTCAAGGTATGGTCTAGTTGATTATGCGAACTCTCTTGACAAGATCGGTGTTCTCGCAAAATCGGTTTACGGCTGTGCAAAAGGACTTGAGGTAATCGCTGGGGAGGATGAGAACGATCAGACAACCTCAAGCAAAGAAGTGGAAAACTACTCGGATCTCGAGGAAAAAGATGATCTGAAAGTCGGGGTGCCGAAACAGTATCTTGAACTTGAAGGACTGGAA
>JBLGBS010000010.1:0-28359 GCA_047617985.1 Candidatus Nanohaloarchaea archaeon
CCAGCAACAGCTATATACTGGTGCCGAGAAAGTTTGAACACAAAGATTACTTCCCGGAAAAAATAGTGGAAACAAAAATAGCAGGAACCAACCTGGTAGGATTATTCACAGCAGGAAACTCGAACTGCCTTCTACTACCTGAATCAGTGAAAGATAGAGAAGTCAAGAAAATCGAGGAAGCAGGAATCAACTACCATATCCTCGACTCGATCGAAAACGCGTTAGGAAACATTATACTCGCAAACGATAAAGGCGCTATAATCAGCCCGGAACTGGAAGACCAGAAGGAAGAAATTGAAGAAGCACTTGAAGTAGAAGTTGAAACAGGAGAAATTGCCTCAATCGAAAATCCGGGAGTATGCGGATCAGCTAACTCACACGGCGCAGTAATCCACAGAGATGCATCCGAGCAAGAAGCCAAACATGTCAAAAAAGTTCTACAGCTCGACGATATCAATATTGGAACAGTCAACATGGGATCTCCCTACATCGGATCCGGAGTAGTTTCAACCGATGAATTCATTCTAACAGGCTATGACACCACAGGACCGGAGATCGGACGACTGGACAGAGTAATGGTTGAAAGAGAATAGATTTTCTAACCAACAAATGGGTTTAAAAAGTTGAGAGCGGTTCTCTAGTTTATGACAACTTACAGATTCTCAGGTGAAATAGACCTTGGACGAGACAGTCCGGGTTTTGAACGAGAAGTAGAAGCGGAAAGCGAGAAACAGGCAGAAGACAAGCTTTACTCCCAGCTCGGAAGCGAGCATTCGCTTAACAGAGGAAAAATCACAATCAACGACGTCGAGGAGGTCTAATTCTTATGCCAGATGAACAGCAGGCTCAGCAGCAGATGCAGCAGTACCAGCAGATCCAGCAGCAGATGGAACAGGTAGAGGAATTCATCGAAAAAGTACAGAGCAATATTGAGGAAATGGAAGAAACAATCGGTGCAATCGATGAACTGGAAGATCAGGAAGTCGGAAGTGAAATCCTTGTACCAATCGGTTCAGGGGTCTTTGTAACCGGAGAGCTCAAAGAGAAGGACAAGGTAGTAACCAATGTCGGCGGCGAAGCATTCGAGAAAAAAGATCTTGATTCGGCAGAGGATCTGATCCAGAATAAGAAAGAAGAGTTTGAAGAAACAAAGGAAGAGCTTCACTCCACAATGCAGGATTTACAGAGCCAGATGCAGCAGATCCAACAGCAGATCCAGCAGCAGAGACAGGGCGCAGCAGAGGAATAAATACCTTATTTGATACAGGAAAATGCTCGGAAAGTTCAAGGACTCGGTCAAAGAATTTTCGGAAAATGTCAAGTCGACAGTTGCCGAGAAAGAACTAGATGAGGAAACACTGGATCCTCTTCTGGAAGAGCTGAGACTGAAACTTTTACAGAACAATGTTTCTCTTGAAGCAGCTGAGTCGATAGAAGAAAAGCTTAGAGACCAGCTTCTCGGTGAACAGGTGAAGAGAGGTTCCGCTGAACAGAAAGTGAATGAAGCAGTTAAAGAAACCCTCCTCGAACTGCTTGACGACAGCTTTGATTTCGAAGATCGGTTGATGGAAGCTAAAAATCCGCCTGTAGTTTTTATGGTTGGATTTAACGGTTCTGGAAAAACCACTACAACCGCAAAACTGGCTGATGTCCTTGAAAAGAATGGTAGAGAAGTGGTTCTAGGGGCAGGAGACACATTTAGAGCTGCTTCTATCGAACAATTGGAGGAGCACGGTGAGAAACTTGGTGTTGATGTGATATCGCATGAGTACGAGTCAGATCCAGCCGCAGTAGCTTATGATGCGGTCGAGCATGCAGAGAAAGAAGCTAAAACCGCCCTGATAGATACCGCAGGTCGATCACACTCAGATGAGAACCTGATGGGGGAGCTCGAAAAAATGATCAGAGTCAATGAACCGGATGTGACATTTCTGGTGGTTGACGCGCTTTCAGGGAACGATGTCCTAGAGCAGGCAGAAGCATATCAGGGAATGTTTGACGCCGTTATTGTCACGAAGATGGATGTGGATGAGAACGGTGGAGCGATAATCTCGATTTCTGAGCGAAGCGGGAAACCTGTGGCCTATATTGGCACAGGCCAAGAGTACAGAGATATTAAGGAGTTTGACAAAGAAGAGTTTGTGGATCAGGTATTGGAGTAACGACCTATTTTATGGACTCAGTTCAGGGAAGAAATAGCTCCTTCAGCTTCCATTAAGTATTCGTGACCTTCGAAGTTGCTGTGATTCTTTTTCTGGAACTCTGCCTGAGTTCTCTTCAGGTTTTCCTTCTGCATCGGGAATCTCTAGATCCGAAATTAAAGTGGCTCAGACCGTTTTGATATTTTATCCTGTTCTAGGTAACTTCTTTCCGCTAAAGCGTGATTTTGCACGCTCTGAGCCAGTTCTTCGCGGATTTCTCTCTGTTTTCTTAGTTCTTCAGCTATCTCATCTAGGCCTTCTTCACTCTCCAGTAAGTCAGTGTAAGAATTTGCTGTATCGTATCTGCCTTTACTGTAGGGTTTCAGGAGGCTCTTCAACTTGGAGTCTTCTACATCAGAATTTTCTTCCAGAATCCTGTCTACAGCTTCGTTTCCGCCTAAAATAATATCTTCTTCGGCTTCTTTATTCCCTGAGAAATATCTGATCAGGTTATAACCGGTTGCAGCTGTAACTAGAGCTACAATTTCTTCCATGGTTTAGCTGTAGGCTTTCTGTTCGTCAAGCCTTTTCTGCATTGATTCTTCCAGCTGCTGGAGCTTCGCCTTCAGCGGTTCTAGGTCGTCTTCGAACTCGTCCATTTTGATCTGTTCCCCTCTGCTTCCTTTCTGAATTCTTTCCTTTCTCATCTTGGACATTAGATGGTTGATTTCGGCGACGAACTGCTCGTATTCTTTCATCTGTGCCTCGATGTAGGAAATCTCTTCGGCAAACTCTTCTCGAAGTTCTTCAGTTACTTCGTCTTTTAGTTCATCTTTGATCTGTTCTTTCTCTACTCCGAAAGTCTTCCTCACCGTGCTGTAAAATTTTTCCATTCCCATCAGTATCTACCTGTATTTACTTGTAACTCGTAAAACTCTTTTAAGTGTTGTGCTCGCCTCTAAATGCTCTCCGGGATGACGACCCCGGACTCGCTGTACTGGTTCTGTTTGTAGAACTGAGCGGTTATTGCTCCAACAACTGCATCAAACTCTCTTGAAGAATTGATTTCGGAGCTTTCAATACCTAACGCCTCTATTGACCTGTCGCCGTCAAGCGCCAGTTCTTCAGAACTTATGAAGGGATCGAAACGGATCAGTTCGGAAGGTTTATCCATATGATGCTTCAGCGAACGGTCAATAGCCCGAAGGCGTTCTACTTTCTTCTTTTCATTTGAGGAGGGTGTGAAGCTGTATCCCTCCTCCTTGAGTTCTTCTTCGTCTTTTGTCAATTCTTTCCCGCTCAGCTCGGTTCCACAGTTAACTGCCAGAACCTCAGGCTTCTTCTCCACGATTTTATCCACTATCTTGCCTGTGTCTTTGATTGAGAAGGTTTCTGCCTGATTATCGTCTAGAAAGGCCAGAAATGATTCCTCGTTTTCATTATCTGTAAGTATAAGTCCGGCTATCATTTTGGTACCTCCAGCTCTTTTTTCTCACCGTCATCGAACTCTATAAGAGAACGGTTCTCTTCAGCTGATCTCATTATCTTGTCCTTCCTGACTTTCTCCTCTACTATATCCAGAAAGTCGTTAAGAGCCTTGTTGTAGTCCTGCGGTTTTTCATAGAAGCTGAAAGTTCCGGCCCTGTTTATCATACTTAACCGGGCGTTCATCTTTCGGGCTTCCTCTATCTTCGAGAAACGATCCTCATCTGCATTGATTATAAGCGATAGTTGGTCGCCCTCGACCATATCTTGGTTCATAAATGATTCAATATCTCTATAGTCCGGAACATCTACATCTCTCATAAACTCCTTCAGCACCCGGTAATCAGTGTACTGTGAGAAAAGACTTTTCCTCAGTATTTTAGGACTTCTCTTCGCCATCGACCAGAACGTCCTGTAAATTTTCCCGCCTGGAACACTTCTGCTTCCAAAACCAGTCATAACAGTGGTTTGAACCGACTCATGGTCGCTCACCGAGCTCACAACCGAGTTGCCGACAGTATTGGACACTAGAACAGCGTTCTGTATCTTTTCCTGCTCAAGCACAGCCTTCAAACAGCCTTTTTCGCCTTCAAAATCTCTGTAGCTCTCCGTAGGCTGAAAAGCGATAGTTTTGTATTTCTTTGAGAAATAGCGCAGCTGGTTGTTCCATAGATCCGGGTTAAAGCTTCCAGGTGTGAAAACCAGCTGTATATCTGAATCTGTCTCCGACTCGGCGTAGTGGATGTTCTCTCCGTTTATCCTTCTCAACGAGAAATCCATGTAATCACTTTGAAGCGTCAAACTCTTATATCAATTTAATATTAACACCTTTTCAACAGGATGAAAACCGATCTGGCAGTGCTTGGACTTGCGGGCGCGGTATCCGGAGCAGTAGCTTTCAGAGTATATGAGACAGCGGGTGTTCTTTCAGCGTTGACAGTTCTGATTTTCTGCGGATGGATCCTATTCAACCTCAGAAGTAAAATCGGGGTCTGGAACTCGCTTGGAACCCTTTTGAACCCGTTTGTCAGCTTTTTCAACATTTATTTAATCGCCTTCACATACTTTGCTTTGACCGGTATGCAGTTTTACCCTTCGCTTTACAGAGCTCTGGGCTGGGCTCTCCTTGGAACAGCCCTCTCAATGCTGATTTTCAAGTACTGGAACATGGGATCCTGAACAGTATCCAAACCCTTTATGCCTTTTAGGTCTCAATCAGTAGTTATGTTTGACAAAATCAAGGACTCGGTTCAGAAGTTCTCCTCCAGAACCGTAGCCGATGAAGAGGCGGTAAATCAGCTTGTAAAAGATATACAGAGAGATTTGATTCGGGCGGATGTAGATGTCTCACTTGTCTCAGATCTCAGCGATGAAATAAGAGAGGAAGCGCTGAAAGAAGAACTTCCGAAAGGTTTAAGCCGGAAAGAGCATGTACTGGAAATAGTTTACACCAGGCTTGAGGAGCTCCTTGGAGAGGAAGCCGAGATAGAGATTGAGCCGAAAACAGTTCTGCTCTGTGGTTTATACGGAGCTGGTAAAACAACTACAGCAGGAAAACTAACTGACTTTTACAGGAAAAGGGAGCTGAAACCGGGACTGATCTGCGCGGATACTGATAGACCGGCAGCGTACGATCAGCTGAAGCAGATAGCAGAGGATATTGACGCGGAGTTCTACGGCGAGAAAGAAGCAGAAGATCCTGTAAAAGTAGTTGAAAGAGGAAAACAAGAACTGGATGTCGACGTGCTTATAGTCGACTCTGCAGGACGGAACTCGCTTAACGAAGATCTACAGCAGGAGCTTTCCGATATAGATCAGGTGATTGAACCTGATGAAAAATATCTGGTTATGCCGGCTGACATAGGTCAGAGCGCCCGGGAACAGACAGAAAGCTTTGACCAGGCGGTTGGAATAAACGGAGTTGTGGTTACGAAAATGGACTCCTCTGCAAAAGGTGGTGGCGCACTTGTCGCATGTCAGAACTCTGGTGCCTCAGTAAAGTTTATCGGTACTGGAGAGAGAATGGAGGATCTAGAGGTATACGATCCGGTCGACTTCGTGTCGGATATGCTGGGACAGCCTGATCTGGAATCGCTTCTTGAGAAAGTCGAGGAGCTGGATACCGACCCTGAGGAAATCCTTGAAGGGGAGTTCACACTGGAAGATTTCAAGGATCAGATGGAGTCCGTTACAGGATCCGGGATGATGGAGGAGATGATGCAGCAGCTTCCGATAGGAGGGAACAAGGTGCCGGACAATATCTCCGATATGACCGAGGGGAAGATCGAGAAGTACTCGGTTATCATGAACTCAATGACTGACGAAGAAATGAAGGATCCTTCTATAATAGATAAATCACGATCTGAGAGAATTGCTGAGGGATCAGGAACCTCCAGAGGGGAGGTAAGAGATCTGATCAAGCACTACCGCCAGACCAAGAACATGGTGGACAAGTTCGACAAAGGCTCAATGAAGAGGGGTAACATGCAGGACATGCTTCAGAATCTCGGTATCTGAACACTGATGTTACCTTTGTTGGCCTTTAGGTAATCAAGTTCTTCCTGACTGTAGAACTTTTCCTTACCCAGCTTTTTCTCCATAATTTCCTCTTTCTCGAGAAACTCTTTCTCAACTTCTTCATCAACTTTGGAGAGCTTGGTGTGAGCTATATCTGATGAAATCCTGATGTTTTCGAAAACCGTGAGCCATTTGCTTGGAAAAGTATAGTCTGCTTTTGAAACGATATGGGTCAGCCCAAGCAGTGCGAGGAGGGCTTTTCTGTATGCTTTTCTTGCAGTTTTCTTCATTTTTGCTTTCCGATAATGTCACTCCCCGAAACCTGTGTAAATCCCCTGTAAAACGTTCATTAAACGCGATATATAAAGCTTGGTAGAACCGTTTTAACTTTCAAACCCGGGAACTGATGTATGATAGCTGTAATCTCTGATTCACACGTACCGAACCGGGCACCTGAAATCCCCAAGCAGTTCATAGAAAAAGTCGAGGAAGCCGAACTGGTGGTTCACTGCGGTGATTTCGCAACTGAAGAGGTTTACGGTGAGATAAAAGAATTCAGTGAACAGCTTGTCGCGGTTAAAGGAAACTGCGACTTTTTCCAGCTTCCAAACTCGGAAACTTTCGAAAGAAAAGGATTTGAGTTTGGAGTTTACCATGGAACCGGTATAAGCCCGAGAGGAGATCATGGAACTCTCCTGGATATAGCTGAAAACAAGATGGATGTCGAAATCCTTCTTCACGGCCATACCCACCAGGAAGAAATATTTGAAGAATCCGGAACCCTGCTTCTAAATCCGGGTTCCTGTACAGGTGTCGGTGGTGGGTCAGCACGATCTTCAAACCCGACGATGATGCTGGTTGAAACCGGAACTGAGTTAGTGGTCAAACTGCTTGAACTTGTCGATGGAGAAATCCAGGTTCGGAAGGTGGAGAGATTCAGCTTGTGATTTAAAAGCTATAAGGAAGAATTAAACTGTATGAATCTCATAAAGCTCAACACCAAGATCAAGTATCTCTGGATCTCTGTCAGCGCACTGATAGCTTTCTTTGTATCAAGTATTTTAGCCGGTATCCTCTACACATTTGCTGGAGCGGTATCGGCTGTCATTGTACCTGTTTTTGTTCTGATAGGGGTTTTTTACGGCGTTAAAAGATACAGCAACTGGGGTTTCAAGGTTGTCGAAGACCATCTTTACATTGAACACGGCGTGATCAAGAAGACTTACTCGATGGTTCCCTATGTCAGAGTTCAGCATATAGATACTGACAGAGGCCCTATAGACCGTTTTCTAGGCCTTTCAACTTTGAGAGTTTACACAGCAGGATCAAAAGGCGCGGATATCAGAATCCCTGGTCTGGACAGACAGGAGGCCTCGGAACTCCAGAAAAAGCTTAGGGATGCGGCAATAAGCTCTGAGAAAGGTTTTGACGCAGTATGAAACTTTCAAAACTTTCTATCCCATACAGGGCCGGTCAGAAACTGCTTGCTGTAGTTTTCTTCATAGTCTTCTTTTCTCCAGGCAGTCTGGCAACCGGTTCCCTCGCACTGGTGCTGCTGGTTTTACTTTCCATACTTGGAGCGGTATCAGCTGTTCTTATCTATGAATATCTTTACTGGAAGAACTTTGAGTACACTGTGGAGCAGGATGGCCTGAAGATAGTTTCAGGGGTTATATCAAAGAATGATAGGGATATACCGCTTAAAAGAATTCAGAACGTGGATATAAACCGGAATATTCTGCAGAGAATAGTTGGTATCGCAAAAGCGGACGTGGAGACGGCAGGAGGAGGTCAGACCGAAGCATCACTGAAATACGTGGACTACGAAGATGCTCAACGGCTTCAGAAAGATGTACGTGAACTCAAAAACAGGAGGAAGTCGGATAGAACAGAGGATGGGCAGGGAGAGAAAAGAGATGATTTCGTTCTCTCTGATAGAGATCTAACAGTTCTGAGCCTCGCCTCAATCGATATGCGTGTAATCGGAGGTCTCGCACTACTTGTTTCATTCCTAGGAGGATCGGTATGGTCTCAGATCGATGGCGCTCTACCTCAGACAGCGGGCGCAGCAGTGGTTGTAGTGTTGGGAGTTATCATGGCTCTTGGTATATGGATTTCAACAGCTGTCTCCAAGTTTGCACAGTACTACGATTTCAGACTCCAGTTCCACGAGAACGCTATTGAATACGAAAGAGGACTGCTGAACAGATCTTCAGGTACCATACCTGAGGAAAAGATTCAGGATATAATAATCGAAGAAAACCTGATTCAGAGGTATTTCGGGTATGCCTCTCTCAAAGTTGAAACCGCAGGTTACTCAGTTCAACAGGGGGCAGAGGTGGACGATGGATCAGAAACCGTTATCCCGCTGGCCAAGAGAGATGAACTGGAGAAGTTTGCCCGTGAGATCGGAGGATACACAAAACCCGAGTTCACAAATATTGATCCGAAGGCGAAAAGCAGATACTTCAGAAGGTATCTTTTCGCAGGAACCGCACTGGGAGCGGTTACACTCCTCGCCTCACAGCTAGTTGATCTTGCTTGGCCGATCTATATTCCGGCTGTTCTGATCATCCTATCTTCCAGGAAAGCTTCGGAGCTGAAATGGGAGAATATAGGCTACTATCTGGATGAGAAACGGGTTTTCACCCGCAAAGGTTTCTGGAACCGGAAAACGTACGTCATCCCGTACTTCAGGGTTCAGAATTTTATGGAAACTCAGACCGTATTCCAGAGAAGATGGAATCAGTCCACACTTCTGCTTGATACAGCCGGTTCAACCAGGAGCTTCCCACAGATAATAGATATGGATACGGAAAATGCCCGTGTATTGAGAGAACAGCTTTTCGACAGCTTCAAGCAGTCCCTTCAGCGGTAGAACTGATTAATTCACTATATAAAACTGGGCCGGAAGATTTCCTGTATGTACACAGTTAAAGAAAAGCGGGATGCACTTCTGGAAGAGGACTTATGTGACCACTGCCTTGGAAGACAGTTTGCAAAGCTTGGACACGGACTGGAAAACTTTGAAAGAGGCGCTATCTGTAGGGAAATAGAGGATATAGATGAAGACTCTTTTATCCGTGAAAATATTCCGGAGGATTCAGAGGCCGGCGGAAGCTGTGAGGTATGCCAGGGTGTTTTCGAGAAACTGGATCACTGGACTACACTGGTTGAAGACTCGTTTGACCGGTATGAACTTGATACGTTTCTGATCGGTATCAGGCCTCCAAGTGATGTTCTTAAAGCAGAGGAAGAGCTCTGGGAGGAGTACGGACTTGAATGGGTTGAACCGATCAAAACAGAGCTTTCCCGTCTGATAGGTAAGAGACTGGAGGATAGAATGGGGATAGAGGTCGACTTCGAGCGACCGGATATAAACGCGATAATTGAGATGGAGGAGTCGAAGGATCGGGTGGAGATGCAGGTCAACTCCTTGTTAATCTATGGACAGTACAACAAGTACTCTCGTGAAATCCCGCAGACCGAGTGGCACTGCAGGAACTGCCGTGGAACCGGGTGCGACGAATGTGACTGGACAGGAAAACAGTACCCGACCTCGGTACAGGAAGAAATCCAGGATCCGTTCATGAGAGAGACGAAAGGTATTGAGGCAAAGTTCCATGGAGGCGGTAGAGAAGATGTAGATGCGAAATGCCTCGGCAGGAGAGAATTTGTGCTGGAGATAATCGAACCTCTGAACAGGGATCTAGATCTAGAAGAGCTTCAGAAAGAGGTGAATGAATCGACGGACAAGATTGAGGTTTTCGACCTCCAGTACACACACAAGGATAAAGCAGCGGATATCAAGCAGAAACACGCAGACAAGGAGTACCGGGCAATTATAGAGACAGAAGATGAGATAACTGCGGAAGATCTGGAGAACATCAGTGAAGTAGTTGGAACAGTTAAGCAGGACACACCGGAAAGAGTGGAGCACCGGAGAGCTGACAAAACCCGAGAAAGAGAGGTGTACGAAGTTTCCTGGGAGAAAACAGGGGATAAAGAGTTCGAACTCGAGGTTAAGGCCGAAGCCGGAACGTACATCAAGGAGCTTATCCACGGCGATGAGGGCAGAACACAGCCGAATATCTCGGATCTAATCGGTACGCAGGCAGAATGTGTGCAGCTGGATGTTATCTGGATAGAAAAATAGCGGTCAACAGGTTGTCACTAGTTTAAAAAGATTTAGCTCGACAGTTTCTGTTATAAGGTGAATAATTAAAATGGCACAGAAATCCGGTGGCTCTCAGCAGGGCGCAAGGAAGACTCTCGCAAAAGAGAACAGGGATAAACCAACAGTTAACGATCATTTCAAAGAGTTCGAGGAAGGAGAGAAAGCACTTCTCAAGATCAACCCTTCAGTCCCGGAAGGAAGAATCCACGTAAGATACCACGGAAGAACAGTTGAAGTAACAGGAAAAAGAGGAGACGCCTACGAAGTGGAATTCAGCGACAAAGGAAAAGAAAAAACCCTGTACGTTAAGCCAATTCACCTGGAAAAGGTAGAGTAGAGGCGATTTTAATGGAAATTAAAGATGAAGAATATGTTTACCCTGTAGAGGCACTTGAAGCTCTAGAGGACAGAGATGAAGAAGAGCTAGTACACGAGCAGAAGATCGCGCTGGAAAACCTTACACGCCACACAAAGGTAAAGGATCTTGACACCCTGGAAGAGCTAAACGACGAGCTTTCAGACATCGACTCTCTGAAGCAGAAGCATGTCTACAAACTGCTTGAAGTAGTTCCACAGCATGAATCAACAGTCAGAGCTGTTTTCTCAAAGGAAAGAGTGAAACTAGACGACTCCGAAGTGGAGGAGATTCTGGAAATCTGCCAGTCGATCGAAACAGAGTAATTCCGGCAAGTTTTTAACTATCAAGTTCTCTCTTATTTCATACCCTAGAAGGTGAAAAAGATAAAATGAGCGATAAAGATGAATACATCAAGGTACTGGATTTCCTGGAGCACGGAAGATCCGGTGAGAAAGACGAGCCCACAGCACAGGGCATCGGAACCGAAAATTTCAACCTTCTAGAGGTCGTTATGCGTGACGAGGAAAGGCCGAAAGGAGGAGAAGAACTCTACATTGGGGAAGGAGAAAGAGACCGTGTAAAGTACATCAAGACCAAGCTGGAATACGACGATCTGACCGGAAGCGCCAGAAGCGAACTTAAGTACGTGCTTGACGCCCTCGTTAAGCAGAAAGAGGACGAATTCGTGGAGTTCTTCAACGAGGCAACGCCTGTAACACCTAGAAGGCATGCATTCGAACTCCTGCCCGGAATCGGAAACAAACATATGCAGAGACTGCTTGATGAAAGAGAGAAAGGTGACTTCAACAGCTTTGAAGACATCAAGGAAAGAGTTTCAAGCCTTCCAGACCCTGAGAAAGTAGTTAAAGACCGGATAATTGAAGAACTCAAGGGAGAAGCCAAAACAAACCTTTTCATTTCCTGATCATTAGTACTCCTCAACCTTTAATCCTTCTATTCTATCAAAGTGAGAACCATTACCGGTTAACACTTTTTCATTATTCTGGAGAGCTATCGCCCCGATCATTATATCCTCTACGTCTACAGGTTTTCCCTTCGAAAGTAAATCTGCGCTGATTTTACCGGCTTTCTTACTGCTTTCTGTATTAAATCCAATAGTATTTAGAGAAGAAAGTAGTTCTGAGACTTTTTCCCTTTCCCTATCGGTGTGATCGCTTCTATGTATTCCCTCCCAGAGCTCCATTATTGTTATCGGCGTGATGAAAACTGAGCCTTCCCTATCAATTTCTCTTTCGACCTTCTTCATTTCATCTTCGCCTTTCAGTATGTCTATAAGAACTGATGTATCAAGTATCAAGCTCGTCTTTCACCTCTCTGATACGTTCTTCTCTGGATTCTCTGTGAGCACTTCTTCTCTTTTTGATATTTTTCTCTATTTCCTCTGCTGTTTCTTCGCTTAAAACTCCGTGAAAATCAGATATTTTTCTTCTGGAAGCGAGCCTATCAACTACATCGCTAAAACTCTCCTTTTCCCCCTTTAAAGCCTTTAGCTTCTTGTAAGCTGACTCTTTCAGGGAAATAGTTTTAGTCGCCATACTCTGTGTATGTACATACATAAATTTAATTCTTACCCTTCTGTTGAAAAAGATATTAAGCCACAATTACTGGTATGGAAACACGTAAAACCCTCAGAAAGCTCGGCATAAAACCGGTTAAAGGCCAGAACTTTCTAACTTCCGAGGTTACAGTTGAAGCACTGGTTGAAGCCGGGGAAGTTGAAAACAAAAAAGTTCTGGAGATCGGAGCGGGAACAGGAGCGATAACAGGTAAACTAGCGGAAAAGGCAGAGAAAGTTTACGCGGTCGAGAACAACTCGGTTCTGGCAAAACATCTTAAAGAAGAGTTTGAAGGTTCAAATGTTGAAGTCGTTGAACAGGATATACTGGAGTTTGATTTCGACCAGGAGATAGACAGATGCGTCTCGAATATTCCGTTCCATCTTTCATCAGAGATCATCGAGAAACTGGGACAGAAACAGATTCAGAGCGCGCTGATAATCCAGGACGACCTAGCGGACAGGGTTGTAGCAGAGCCGGGCGAATCTGACTATGGGCGGTTTACTGTTCTTGCCAATTATTATTTCATCCCGGTCAAGCTCCGAACAGTTCCAGGTTCCAGCTTTGAACCTTCGCCGGATGTTGAGGCAGCTATAGTCAAGTTATACCCTAATGAGGAAAGACATGGGGTGGGGGATAGAGAGTTCTTCTTCAAAATCGTTAGAGCACTCTTCACTCACAAGCGGAAAAAGGTCAGGAACGCATTCGTCGACGCCAGGCATATCCTTGAAATAGAAAAAGATGATGCCAAAGAAATCCGGGATGATCTACCACACTCCGAGAAAAGAGTCAACCAACTGGAGATTATAGAATTGAAGGAGATTGCGGAGTTCTTATCTGAGTCTCTATAATCTTGCCTTAGAAATATAATGAAAGCTTAAAAATTCTCTTAATGTGACTGAAGAAAGTTTAAGCGAGGAGAAACTGAGAAAGATTATTAGGGAGGAAATCCGCAATGTCATGGAGAATGAATCTACTTCCAGTATTTCGGAGTCAGAAGAAAAAAGTGATCTTGTTACCCGCAGGAAGTTTTTGAAGTTGGCTGGTTTGGGTGCTGGTGGTTTAGCGTTCTCCTCACTCGGCACATCATGGGTCTCCATAAACCAACAACACGGAAGCGGAACATCAACACTATCAGAAGTACTTTCAAAAGGAAATAATGTGGACGGACAAAACATAACAGACAACGGAACAACAATCTGGGATGCTGCAAACCAATATGTACCTTCTTCGAGCCTAGAGAGCCACAGTCATTCGGGAGATGAGCTAAGTCCTAGTAAGATTTCGGGCAGTATTACCTCTCGTTCAAACGGAATTACAAGCATAGATTCTAACTTTTACAAATCTGCTTCTCAGCCAAGTAGTCCTGTGAAAGGAGATCAGTGGGTAGACACTTCAGAGCAGAAACATAAAATTTATACAGGAAGTTACTGGCTGGATGTGGCAAACATTGCTACAAGTCTAAATGAAGATTTTGAGGACGGTCAAATCAATGTTTCTTCGGCTTCTAACTGGTCTAATCCGAATCAACTATCAACTACTACAAATGCCTTATCCGGCAGTCATTCTCTGAAGACAGATTCTACAATCGACTCCTATATTGAGATAGATTTAAGGCCGGGCGAGGTAGAGTTTCTCTGGAGGGGAGATGTCACAGCTACACAGAGTGGAGGAGCAGGATCTATTGATATTCTTATTGAAAACGCTGAAGGAAAGAAGATTGCATCCATTGAGACCCACCTAGACGATACTCCGGAAGGAAGCGATGCAGTTTATCAGCCACGGGTAAACGGCAACAATGTTATGGGTGGTGACGGCACAGCTTACCTTGTCAAGTTTGATTTTGACTGGGATGCAGGAGTCTTTGATTTTTATGTAGATGGGACATTACAGCTTTCTGGTCTATCGCTGGGAGCTGGATATACGTCGCCATGGAGGTTTCACGTTTTCATACAGTCTAATAACGGCAATTCATCGTACATGAGATTTGATGATTTCAACTTTACCTATGATCCTCAGTAACTCAGCAGTTAGAGAAATTCGATAAAAAAACCTTCGACCGTTTCATATTTATTTCCAGTTGATCGAAATATATTATGCCGAAATGGATTTTTGTCACAGGGGGAGTTCTCTCAGGTCTTGGTAAAGGCCTGGTAAGTGCAAGCGTCTCAAAACTTCTACAGCTGAGAGATCAGGAAATAGTTCCGATTAAATGTGACGGCTACCTGAACGTTGATCCTGGAACTATGAATCCTCACGAGCACGGCGAAGTGTTTGTTCTGGATGATGGAACTGAGGTTGACATGGATTTCGGGCATTACGAGAGATTTCTCGGTGTAGAGGGTAAAGGCCAATGGAATCTGACCTCGGGAAAAATTTTCCAGGAAGTAATCGAGAAGGAGAGAAGGGGAGATTATCTAGGTAAAACCGTTCAGATGGTTCCGCATGTAACCGATGAGATAAAGGATAACTGGAAGAATTCGGCTGAGGAAGAAGACGCCGATGTTGTTATAATTGAAATTGGAGGGACTGTGGGCGATATGGAGAACCAGTTCTACCTTGAATCGGCGAGACAGATGCGCTCCGAACTACCGGAGGATGAAACATACCTGATACATACTACTCTTGTACCGTTTCTGGAGACAACAGGAGAGCAGAAAACAAAACCAACCCAGCACTCGGTAAAAGACCTGAGGGAGACAGGGCTTGAGCCGGATATGATCGTTGGCAGAAGCAAGGATTGGCTTGAGGAATCTGTTCAGGAGAAGATAGCTCTGTTCTGCGACGTCGAGGAGCGTGAAGTCATCTCCGACCCCAACGTGGACACGGTTTACCGACTGCCGATGCTGTTCGACCAGCAGAATGTAGACAGAATTATATCTGAAAAACTTGGCTTACCGGATAGAACCTCTGAACTGAAGGAATGGGAGAACAGGGTGGAAAGCCTTGCCTCAGAGGAGATTGCCTCGGTCGCGATCTTCGGCAAATACACTGAGATGGACGACTCCTACGCATCGATAGAAGAAGCACTCAAGCATGCCTCCGCAGAGCTTGGAGGATCGGTTGAGATTGATTACCGGAGCACTGAAAACCTGGAGAAAAACGGTATAGAAGAGTATGACGGTGTTATAATACCGGGAGGTTTCGGTTCCCGCGGAGTAGAGGGGAAGATGGAAGTTATCCGGTACTGTAGAGAAAACGATGTCCCGGTTCTCGGACTCTGCTACGGAATGCAGTTGATGGTGGTCGAATATCTGAGAAACGAGAAAAACCTTGATGCTTCGTCCGAAGAGTTTGAAACCGGCGAGAATCATATGGTGATAGCAGAGCTTCCAGGTCAGAAAGATATCGAGGAGAAAGGCGGAACCATGAGGCTGGGTTCCTACTCAGCTGAAGTCTCCGGGAAGGTGGCTGAAATATACGGTTCGGAAACAGCTGTGGAAAGGCACAGGCACAGATACGAGGTAAACCCGGATTACCATGAAGAACTTGAATCCGGCGAGATGAACATATCAGGTATATCGAAATCAAACCCTGAACTGGCAGAATACCTTGAAAATCAGGCTCATCCTTTCTTCGTCGGAACACAGGCTCACCCGGAGTTTAATTCAAGCTTCGAGGATCCAAACCCTCTCTACCTCGAGTTTGTCAGGAAAATAAGCCGATGACAGTCTACGAGCCCGGCGAGGACTCCTTTCTACTGAAAAACCATGTCTCAGAGCTTGAGCTGGAAGGGAAGAAGGTGCTGGACATGGGAACCGGCTCCGGTATATTAGCTATCGAAACAGCTGAGAAAGGAGGAGAAGTTACGGCTGTCGACATTAATCCGGAGGCTGTGGAGAAAATAAGGAGTAAAGCAGAAGAAAAAGGAGTTGAAATAGAGATCAGGCAGTCAGATCTGTTTGAAAATGTCGAGGATAAGTTTGATTTAATCACGTTCAACCCTCCCTATCTGCCCGGTGAAAAAGGTATAGGGGATGAGGAGATCTGGAGAGGCGGAGAAACAGGTGTAGAGCTGACCCAGAGATTTCTGGAAAAAATTGACAGCTATTTGACTGAAGAAGGATCTGCTTTGATTGTTTTATCGGATAGAGCTGAATACGAGGAACTGGTGGAAGGATACGGGCTTGAGATTGTTGAACGTAAACAGCTCTGGTTTGAGACTATTTTAGTTGCTCGCTACAGCTAGATTTTTTAACCATACAAAGTCAATTCAATGCTATATGTATACTGAAAACAGGTTTTCCGGATGTCTAACACTCATAATCTCTATGATCTTTCTAGCAGGTACTGTTTCGGCTTACAGTATAGATCCTCTGGACAAGCCCTACTCGGTTTCAACAGTCAGCGAATTATCCGATTCAGCTAGAATGGTTAATCTTACAGACAATGGAGATGCTGTAACTGAAGAAGATATATCCGATGGTTTTGATTTTTACTATAACTACAATGCTACAAGCCAGGAAGAAATTGAAATGGCTCATCTTTCTGAGGGTTACTGGTACTCGGATATACAGCCGGAGATGTCTAGAGGTTCTGTAATTAATTACACGCTTGAGGAGACAACAGGAACGGAAGATAATTTCTACACGACTGAAGACCTTGAATTCGGAAACTACAGCGTAGAACTTGTTTCGGAAACAGGTACAACCTTACCGCCTGGAGAAACCACAACTGTCAGAGTCAACGTAACAGATGAATGGAACGATGAACCGGAAACCGGAGCTACCGCAAATATTTACTTCACCAACGGAACCCACACCCATAAAATACAGGATCTAGGAAACCAGGAAGGTTCCCAGTACTTCAACGGCTTCGTGGATATACCGGATAACTTCGGCGGGAATTATCTGATGCATATCAATGTTACAAACTCCGGCGACTCTATCGACAACCCATCCGGCTCTCTTTCGATCCCGGTTACAACAGAACCGCCGATGCAGGGAGATATTACTGAGTTTGAATCAGCAGGATGCGTCTGGGCAATTGATACTGCTACATGTGAAAGAAATGCAGATATCTCAACAGAATACGAAGTGACAGGAGAAGAGCCGACGAACGTTAACTTCACGATCAGGGAATGGAATAACTCTGAGGGAGAATGGCAGTACAGGAGCAGTAGAGAGATGGCTGAAGAGGGAAATACATACAGCACAGATTTAACCTTCCCGGATCTCAACACAACACTGCATGAGAAACTTCAGTTTGTCTACAATGCGACAGGTGAGGAGACAGAAGCAGTTGAGAGAATGAACGTATCAGTAGCAGATTATGATATAAGATTTGGAGCATCTTCCTCCGCCCGGCAGGGAGGAAGCTACGGCTTTGAGCTTGCTTTTGAGAAACCCTATTCTGCCAGAACCGTTCCAAGAGAAGGCATGGAGGCAAATATAACTGTATATAATGACTCATTATTGACATCTGATTCGCTGAGAAATCTGACGCTTGAAGATATGGAGTACGATGAAGGAGTTTTCAGTCGTGACATCGAGATAGGATCAGACTGGCCGGAGAAAACCTATAGTATAGCAGTCGAGGCATCTAATCAGTACGGTCTGGAGAGAACAGGTTTCGACACTTTCTTCGTAGAAGATGTAAACCGAACATTCAATATTTCGGGAGATATCGAGGAAACAGTTATCACGGGTAAGAACTACAGCTACAACTTCACTGTCGAAAACCTTGGGAGTTCTAGACTGGAGCTTGAGGCAAACGCTACAGAAGAGCTTGAAGGGTTTACCTGGGTTAACGGAACCTCGAATGTTTTCGTTCCAGGCGATGAAACAGTAAACGTTACAGCAAAGTTCAACATGACGGAAGTTGTTGAAAGAGACGGCGAAATAGTTCTTTCGGACGATGCATACAATGATTCGATAGATGTCGACCTGGATTTACCTAACTGCGACCACAGGAATGGAACTATCTGTGTTGAAAGAGAGGAGGATCTGAACGTGAGCGCTGACGAGAACGGGGATATTGACAGGCTGTTCAGAGTCTACTACCTTGCGGACGAAAATGAATCTATAAACATTACACCTGAAGTAACTGGAAACATCTCCAGTTTCACATCAGTTGATCCGGATACAGTCGAGCTTAACTCCTCCAACAACCAACATTTACTTGATCTCAACTACACGGTTTCCGGGCCGGGCTACTACACAGGAACAGTTGATATAGAGGATGTCTCTGTACCGATAGAGCTTGATTCGGAGGCTGAATCACAGAGTATCCAGTTCTCGGTTAACAGCTCAGTAGACCTGGGTATGATAACAGGTTCAAACACGGTTAACCGGGAAATTGAACTGGAGAACACAGCTTCGACACCTATAGACACGGTTTCGTTCAGTTCGGATCAAATGTCTGTCGAGGCTGAATCGATAGGATTGGAGGCAGGAGAGACGGAATGGCTGGAGCTGGAGTTCTCGGACGTATCCTCCAGCGGATCAGTTGACGTAACGGCAACCTCGGATGAGCTTACAGCAACTGAAACAGTTGACGTTACAGCCGACGTTGTGCCGAACTACGCAGAGCAGGCTCAGAGCCTTCAGGACAGGATAAACAGCCTCCAGTCTCAGGCGGTAAGCAATGAAAATCTGAATAAGCTCAGCACAGCATCACTCAACGCAACAGAAGCGGAGAACGCCTACAACGCAGGTAACTACGAGAAAGCGGAAAGGATCTACGAAGCAACTGAAGAACAGGTAAATCTGGTTGAGTCCAGAGCAAATACCGGCGGAGCCTCGCCGGGAGGTTCACAGTCTGAAGGCCCTGGTTCTGATACACAGAACCCTACAACCACAAACCAGGATGGAGGAATCGGGATGATACTGATAATAGCTGTAGTGGTATTTGTCCTGTTATTCATCGGATTTATCGCCTACACAAGTCTTATCCCTGAGGAAGGCGATCCACTCTACAAGGTGCTTGGAAGATGAATATACCGATAATCTCACAGCTACCACAGGATGTGGCTACAGCGGTACTGATAGTACTGCTTGTAATTGTATTTGTTGTCGCTTTCAAGGTTATGAAGATGGTTTTCGAAACCATAACGGTTTCAGTGCTTTCCGGAGCATTCTACGTCGCGCTGACACAGCTGTTCAGCTTCAGTTTCTCGTTTAACCAGCTTTTGACCTATGCATTTCTCGGCGCAGTGCTCTACATGGCTTACAGCTTCCTGGCATCAGCTTACTCTTTAGCGAGAACGGTGCTGAAAGTACCTTACCACTTGATAATGCTGGCGCTTTACCCGTTCAAACTGGCCTACTCGAAGATCCGGGAGGAGATCAAGCTGAAAAAGATGCAGAGGGAGAGAAACAGGAGGCAGTCCTCGAATTCTGGCAGTTCTGGCTCTACAAAGGAAGTTGTTCTGGATAAAGTGAAGAAGGATAGTGAGGAGGACTAGGGTTTTATATCCAGAACGCTCCAAAAATAGGTATATGTTGGACGGAAAAATTCTGGCAGCGGTACTGGCCACACTTACAGCGGTAGCTGTCTCAACCGGTCAGGGGCTGGAACCGCAAAATCTTGAGGTTGACACACCGGAAGCCGATGACTTCGAATTCAGTGATATCCTTGACAACCCTATAACAAACCTGAGGAACATGTTCACTGAGACACCTGAACCGGAGAATAGTGTGGAGGCGGAGCTGAAAGTTGCCTCGCTTGGCCAGGAGTCAATAGATGTTAAAGGAGCTGAGATAACCTCTAACTCGACGAAATCAGCTGATCTCGGCGCCAGAAAAGTGAAATCCGACTCGGATATAACCTTCTACGGATTCAATGGAATGCTGAAACCTGTAAACGATACTATGATAACAGGAACTGTAGAAGGAGCGCTTACTTCCGGAGTAAATATCTCAGGGCAGGCCCCGGTTAAACAGAGCTTCAACACTTCCAGACTTGAGGTAAAAAGTGTGGAGAAGTCGAAGATCAACTTTGCCGAGGTAACCGGCTCGATCAACTCGGAGTCGGCATCCACAGAGTTCAGTTCGCCTAGACCGCTTAACATTAACTCGTTCTCCGGAGATATCGTGATCTATCCTAGGAACTCCACAGTAGCTCTGGATGGAAAGGTTGCGATGCTGGAAGCCGGTTCTTTCACGTTCGGAGAATAAAAAGCTCCAGTCATCCTGTAAATTTATGAGAAAGATAGTTCTTGTCGAACCTGAGATACCGGATAATACAGGTTTTGTAGCCCGGTTATCTGCTAACTTCGGCTATGAGATCAGACTGGTTAACCCGGATTTCAATATTTCCGAGGCACGGAAAACTGCGTCAAATGCACAGGACAAGCTTAGAGATGCCAGAATATTTGATTCGGCTGAGGAAGCGGTTGAGGATTTGAATTATGTAGTTGGAACTAAACCGGATCGAGGTGTTTCAGTTAAACAGTTTGAACCCTCAGGCGAGACATCTATAATGATTGGAAGGGAGAGCTCGGGTCTAACCGAAGAAGAACTTGATCTCTGTGACGCAGTTGTTCATATATCAACAGAGAAGTACTCCTCGATTAACCAGAGTCATGCCTCAGCAGTACTTATGCACAGCTTCTCAGAATTTCAGCAGGAAGAATCAATCCGGAGAGGTCAGAAAGAAGTTCTGGAGCAGGAACTTCCGGAAAAAGTTGTGTCAGCAGTTCTTGAATCGAATCCTTCTCCCAAAGAGGTAAACGCGATGATCGGAAGTCTGAAAGATAACTGATTAAAATCTGTGACTGTTAAATCTCAGCTGAAAAGTGCTCAAAACAATAAGTAGTTCTATTTGTAAAGTTTTCTAACTTCCAGTTTCTTTATCGGTTTGAAGTCACTGATGTTCCGGGTTATTACCGGTAAATCGTTTTCTAAAGCGGTTGAAGCTATTATAGCGTCCGGTGTAAGTACTTCGTAGTTCCTTCTTAAATCTCCAGCTCTCAGCGCGATACTGTTTGTAACTTCTTTCTTTTCCCAGGTGTTAAGCAGGTTCAAAATCTTCTTTCTATGATCTTTTTCCGTACAGTTTCTCCCTGAAATAAGTTCTGTCTCTGTTACTGCTGAGAAAATCATTTTCTGATCCTTCTTTTCTTTGAGGAATTCTGTTGATTTTTCGTATCCACGCAGGTGATCTATGAATATATTTGTGTCAATCAGACCTTTTTTCACGGTTAATTCTCTCCTCCCATTCCTCTCTTCTGGATCTTTCCAGCTTTTCTTCAACCTTTTTATCCTTCCAGATCCCTGAAGTCTCCTCTATAATCTTTGATTCTTTTTTAACCAGTTTAACTTCTCCATTATCGATTAAAAATACTAATTCATCTCCCTGCTTATAACCTTTCAGCTTTCTGATATCTTCTGGTATTGTAACCTGAAAGTTCCTGGTTATTTTAGAGACTCCCATAGTACCAAAAGATAGTTAGAAATAGTTAAAAAATTTACTAATTTTCCCGATAGATAATAGCCTCTATTGAATTAATTTGTTAAAGTGATAGATAGAGCTTAAATCGTTAGTTTAGAGTATTTCCAGGTTTTTCAATCTGTGGTTGGCAGGAATTATAAAGGTTCAGATTAAGCAGTTTCCATGGTTCTAGAAGGACTTTTCGCAATTGGCGGTGATGGATTACTACAGCAAATCTTCATGGTTGTACAGATACTATCATTTCTGATACTTCCAGCTTTACTGGTTTTCTTCCCAAGGATAATGATATGGCAGGCGGACAGAAAGCTGGAGAATGCTTTAGTTGATCTTGAAGCCTACCGCAATGATACCGAGGTAATGTTCCTAGACAAATTTAGTTCAGACATAGAAGATGGAACCCGGGATAAGTTTGAATCACTGAGAGATTTCAAGTTCTCAGCTCCAACCGGAATTGACCCGGCTGGAATGGTTGGAAAACTTGAGAACGTACTTGATTCCTCTGAGGACAAGTTCAAACGGTTTGTCGAAGGAAACGCAGATACAGAAGATGAAGAGGAACTAGCCGATCTAAACATGGCGTTCAAAGGGGTTATGGGAACCCACCAGATCTTCAAAGTTATGAGACATTTCAGACAGTTAATCAAGAAGACCCAGATGATCTACCTGGTTCAGATGGTTACCATGATGGTGCCAATCTACAAAGAGCTTGCAGAATCACAGAAAGAAGCCACAAGAGCATTTATCGACCAAGCACCGATCGGCGATACAATCGGCCCTTTAGTCGCAGCAAAGTTGATTGAAAGCGATGAAGAAGAGTTAGAGGAAGTAGCTGAAAACCTCATCCACAGCGAAGAAGAGATAGATGACTCAAAGGTTCATGTCATCAAAAGCAGCGGACCAGGAGCCCGGTTAGGAAAGTACGGCGACGCACTTGAGAAAGTTACTGAAGAAAACGATCTAGAAGCAATAATCACCGTTGACGCAGGAGCCAAGTTCGAAGGAGAGGAAACCGGCTCAATCAGCGAAGGAGTAGGTGTTATGATGGGAGGGCCTGGAGTCGAAAAATCCAAGATAGAGGATGTAGCGGTTGAACACGACCTACCTCTTGAAGGGATCATCATCAAACAAAGCCCTCCGGAAGCCTCGAAACCTATGAAGAAAGAGATTTACGAAGCGTACAAACCGGCGGTCGCAAAAGTTGAAGAGATCGTCAAAGAGTTCGACGGTGAAGTAGCAGTAGTCGGAGTCGGAAACACCTGTGGAGCAGGAAACACAAGAGAGGAAGTAGCGGGTGTACACAACCGTCTGAGAAAGTACTGGAAAGAGTACGAAGAACAGGAAGAAGAGGAAGTCTCCTACATGGGAGTCATGGGAGCAATGCCTTCAGGCGGAGAACAGGCCGAACTACTACAGGCCCGAGACAACCTGATCTGGAACATGATCAGGTAAAGTCTTCTTTTTCCTCTTTTCATTATTCGCAGATTATTAAAGTGAGCGTAACTACATTCAACCTATGCGAAATACCAGAAACCTAATTTTTCTCGTGGCTATTTCATTAATGTTTTTCACAGGATCAGCTCAGATTAATGCGCCTGGAGATTATGACAACTCTGAAGGCACATCGTCAGGATTTATCTTCTATCATACAAACACTTTTGATGTAAAAGAAGGCCCTTCTATAAGCGTCTGGTGCGACAAAAGTGATGTTGCTATTGAGGGTGGATGTCCCGGCCCTTCGGGGAATCAAGATATTGATAGTACTGAAGGTGACGAACCAATTGTACTAGATAACTGGGAAATAACCAACGTCTGTGGGTCGAGCGCCAAAGCCAAGATTGTGGATGACGATCAAGAATGGAGAGTGTATGATCCTGCAATCCCAGGGAATGTGATGGACGAGTTCGGCTGCGGATATGGCTATTCTCAGGGGAGCAGATCGGCTGATTATACCTTTACAGACGGAGAAACTGTAGCGCCAAGTGGCGGTAGCGTTTATACTGCAAGAACAGAAGGCACAACATTCACGATATTTATGAACACAGAAGCTAGCACACCGATTAACAGTCCTGATGGTAGTAAGGGCGATTTGTCGTCATTTAAATTTCAAGATGATGATCAAGGGGTGAAAATTATCGAATATAAAACAGGAGTTGGAAATGATATTGATACTAGAACACCTAAGAAAAACTATGTTTTCAACTCTGATTCAAAAAATATCAACAATTTCCTCTCTAACCCTTATACACCTGAAAATGGCGAAAGATCCAATTGTGGTTCAGGGCCCTGTAAAATAGCTAAGACAGAGTTTGTGAGGGATACGGCAGATGTTAATGTAGGTGATTGTAGTTATTCGGATAGAAATCCACATAAATGCCCTTTAGGATTTGATCTGTCTAGTAGAACCGTTTCTTACCAATTAGGGGGAAAAGATACTAAGGCTCAGATTGTTTATGGAAAAGAGTACGGTGGAGAGTTTAATCCTAGTGTATCTGAAACGACTGCTCAGAACAAGTTCCACCTCTGTCATGATACAGTTCCATCTCTAGACGGTAAAACAGTTTACTCTCCACTGCCAGAAGATGCGGGCTACTCAACAGAAAATGAATACGACCAGTTTATCTGTCAAAACGGTGGATGGAAGAATGTAGCTACCTGTAACGATGGTCGAGACAATAACCAGAACGGGAAAATTGATCACGAAGCTGACCCTGTATGTGATGGAAATAAAGGTCAACCGGAGACATCTGTTAGCTGTGATGAACCTGTAGTAGCTTATGATGATAACGACCAAAAAGCAGCTTTCTATGATCCCGTCGAATCTGGTGAAGATTTAGCCGGTGCGGTATCCCCAAGAACTGAGTCTCCTTACTTTTCCTGTAGATATAATCAGAAAGAAACCGTGGCGCAACTAGAATATGATGCAGAATCACAGGAACCGGTTAACTTTGAATGTACAACTGAGGAAAATCCTCTTGCAGGTGGAGAAACAGGCACCTCAACAGGTTACTCAGGTTCTTCACAGGAAAAAGCGGATAATTTCTGCAGAAATCGGTACAGTTCTGTCGGAAGCTTCGCACAGGATCCAATGCCGGCAGTACAGTACTTCGTACCTGGAGAAGTAATTCCAACAGGCCCTGGAAAGTGGGCGACTAGCTCAGGTTTCAAACCGAATATAGGATTCCAGACACTTCATCAAGCTGAAAGCTATTACAGTAGCAACAGTAATCAGGGGCCTCATGATGCAGAGAGATGGAATTCAATGCAGGATATCTACGGTTACGAAAATGATAACCCTTCCGAATACCAGGATGCATGGATTACAGCCAACGCCGGAGATCTAAATGAAAATGTCGCATCAAGTGGGGGAGAGCTTGGCGATAACCCGGTTTTCGAAGGAGGTTTCGCAGGCAAATGTAACTCTCCAGAAAAATGGACGAATGTGAATGAAGAATTCAACATATGGGACTGTGATATCCCTACAGGTGATACAACCATAACAGTAAACACTTATGCCATGCAGACATCCGGTATAGAAGGTAATTATGCAGGAATACAGGTGAAAAGATCCGAACTTGAGAAATGGGAAGGTGCACACGGTGTTCCTCCTTCAGGAAACGATCACACCGGAAGACTGATTTTACTGGCTGAATGCTGGCATGGAGGGCCAGAACCAGACGACATGCCTCCAGAAGGTGAGAGAGCAAGAATGTCGGCAGGTATATCATCGCTGGGAGAGCAGGTAGTTGTTGCAGATGAAATCCCTCCAAGAAGTAACGGTCCTTCCCAGCTTACTGAAGGGCAGTATAGCTGTACCTACGGATTTACACAGAAAATAAACGATAAGCAAGCAGCTGGAGTGCCTGAGACTACTCCTCTATTCCAAAATGGAGGGGCAGCTAATAATCAGGGCTGGATTGTTGAGGGAACTCAGGAGTTTGGTAAAGTTAAAACGAATGTTGAGACGATCTCGGTTCCATACACTTCCGAATACGAGAACGAGGATAATCCTGAGCAGGCGTGGCTAGAGGATCAGGCCTCAAATGTTAACACTTTCAGCTCCGGAGAAGACACATACCAGCACTTCCCAACAGAAGGAACACATCCTGATGAAGGTTCTGTGCGTGATCCTTATAATCAAATGAGGCATCCGGTTGAGGTATTCAAAGGAAGATAAGAAAGAAGGATAATGAAGAGTTATTCGTCTTCTGATTCCTTGTATACTCCTCTTTCATGATTCCTTAAATCTTCTGAAAGATTAACCCCGCCTTCAGGATATAGGCCTTCAGGCCGGTGTTCATTTGGAACTTCTCTATTGAATGCTTCTTCTTTGTGGTGTTCGTAGTCTACGAGTACTGCGTATAGTTCTGTTTCTCCTTCTGTAAGCTGATATGGTTTCCTTACATCTTCTCTTTCTATTTCTTCTTCTAGTTCGTTGCCTGTCTTGACTGAAATATATGTTTCTTCGTCAATTGGTTTTCTGTTGTCATCTGGGAGAATCTCTTCGTGATAGACTGAGAGATTCTTGACTAGTTCAACTTCTTGGTTGAAATTACTTTGTTCGTGTTGGTCTGCTATATCATCTATCGTTTGAGTAGCACTTTCAGAATAACCGATTTTACCCCACCAATCTCTATGCATCTCTTCAACTCTCTTGTTGACGAGGAGAGTGTCATTAGACCAGTCCATGTTAAATGCGCCAGAAAGCCATTCCTGATCGTTTAATCTTTCTCTAGCTGTTCCATCCCCGATTGCTTCTCTTTTTGCGTCTATTTCTAGTGGTGATTTGTGGTAGAGGTCGTTTTCGTCCCACATGCTGAAGAGTATTTCTTCGTTGTTGTTGAATTCTTCTTTGTCTCCTTCTTGTGCTTCTTTTTGTGTTAGGAAGTCGGTTATGTATGTAAGGTGTTTGTGCCAGCCGTCTTCTTCGTTTGTGAATATTACATTGTATTTACTTCCGCCACCAGTTACTCTTTGGTCGACGATTACTTCGTCTGTGTTGTAGCCGAGTTGGTTGTATGCGATTTCTTTTAGTGCTTGTTGTGTTCCTATTGCTCCATCTGGGTTGAGTGGTTTTATGTGGTCTTTTTCTATTGCATGGTTTACAGCTGTTTCTAATTCTCTTATTTTCTTGTCATCTTTTCTAACATCTGATATTTCTGATTCTGTTAGATGCTCTGCTTCCGTATCCAGTGTTTCTTCGTAGATGTCTTCGAATGAAAGGTTTGGATCTACTTCTTCGAATCTGTCTTGTTGTGTTTCTGTCGGTGTTTGTTCCGGTGTGTTTTCTGGAGTACTTTCTTCATTTGGTGTTGTTGGAGCTGGATTTTCGGTGTTTCCTCCACATCCGGCTAGCCCTGCTGCTGCAGCTACTGTTCCGGCTAGAAATGCTCTTCTCGATGTCTTTCTTGACTCGTTTTCTGTTTGTTTCTGTCCTTCTAGTTCTTTTTCGGCTGCGTGTTCTAGTGAGTCTTCTGTTCCTGGTTCCAGTTTTTTGTGTGCTGGTTCGGATGCGGTCATACTTGTTTATTATGTAGCCAGCATTATAAATGTGATGGAATTTGTTGTTATTGGATAGTTGTAAAAGAACTGTCTAGATGTCCCAGTCTGGGAACTTGTCTTCTATTGGCATTGGCTCTGTTTCATTTGTGACAGTGAATTCTCCGTTTAAGTAACTGATCGCCTGTTCAACTATCTTGTCGTTTTCATCTACAACCCATCTCTGGTATGGTTCTCCATCTGTCTGTGAATTTAGTGTTACATAATCCCATTCAGAGAACCTTACGGGTTTTCCATAGGAAACTGCTACAGTGTCACTGTTGATTATTTCGGGCTTAAGCGCTCTTTCTACTTCTTCTGCCGTATTATGTTCGTCTTCTAGAATCTGGTCAAAGATATTTTTGGCCTCCTCCATTTTATCTGTTGCAACTATAAACTTCTCCTCGTCATTAGCAATGTATGGCCGGCCATCTCCTGCCTGCTGAGGGAATTCATATATTGGGAAGCCTCTGTGCGAGCCTAATCTCTTACCAGTCTCATCTTCATCTATCTCGAAATCTATTTTAGATATAGTGGTTTCTCCCTGTACAGGGTATCTGATTTTATTATAGCTTTTACTGGTTTCTGGCTTTACATCAACCCCCATTTCGGTTCCATAAAGGTGGTAAAGATCTCCGATGAAGGAGTTAACTGCATCTTCATTCAGCTTTCGAAGGTCGTCGAAAGACATGGCAAAACCGGCAGATCCTGTTACCTCGGCAAAGTTTTCTGCTAAATCCTCATTCAGTTTTACAGGTTCTTCAGTAGGTGTAGCTTCCTCTGTAGGGGTAGATTTTTCCGTTTCTGTTGATCTATCTGTGCTTGTTACTGTCGGTGTAGGGTTTGGTGTCTGCTCAGAGTTATTATTTGAACAGCCAGCTAATCCTACTCCTGCGAAAATAGTTCCAACTCCTTTCAGTACAGTTCGTCTATCTGAAGTTTCGGAGTCTCCCATAAGAGTAATTTCTTCCGGACAATTAAAAACCTATCGTTTTGTTACTTTCAACCAGTGATAAATACTGCCTAAAGATGAAGGAAGTTTTTCACACCGGTTATTTATACAGGGAGACAGAATTTTTAGCCGTGAAATACAGCCAAATCCTTGTAGTCTTAATTGCATCTATATTCTTGCTTGGAGTTACCTCGGCCTATGTAACAGATGGTTCCTCCACTCCT
>JBLGBS010000011.1:0-28009 GCA_047617985.1 Candidatus Nanohaloarchaea archaeon
ACTTCATTCATTTTCCTGTTTACTGATTTGTGGAAGCCGGTTTTAAGGCTTTTTAGTTATCCTCGATTCTGTCCGCTGTTTTCTCCATTTCGCTGGAAATTGATCTCAACTGGTCAACAAACTCTTCTGTTCTTGCAGAGTACTGTTCCTCGATCTCGATGTTTCTCAAAGCGACCCTGACATGTGCTTCCTTTACCTTTGCCATCATTTCTCCTTCATCCGTTGTCTTGTCAATAATTTCATCCAGAAGTTCGGATAGAACACAGTTGATCACATGAGGCACATCGCCGTCAAGAGTCTGTTCTTCATCCATGTTCTCTCTGAGCAGTCTTGAGATTCGTCCTTCTGAAAGTGCGAGATCCGAGTTTTCAAGTTGACCGTAATTATCTGGGATAAGCTTCTCTAGGTTCATGTAAGATATCTCCCTGTCAAATTACTTAAATTCAAAGCTCTCCTTCAAGGATTTCATTGACCACTTCATCGGAGACCTGTTTGAACTCATCGAGGGCTTCGTTATATACGAAAGCTTCCGCTTCTACATTGGCAGGGTCGTAGTTAGTATCGACTGCGTCGTAGAATGATTCGGGAACCCCCTCAATATCTACAGCATATAGCTGTGACCTATACTCTACCATTTCAAAAGATTCGGGAAGATCCTCAGAGTTTTCAGCTGTTTTTCTTGCCTTGGTGTAAGATAGTTGACCGTTTCCAGGTTCGCTGACTTTTGACATTGAGGACTGTTAGAGTTTCAAGATTTATACAAGCGATTGTTGCTCACTGCTGTTTGGCTTATTAAGTTTTGCTGTTGAGAGTATTTGGTACGCGGTTGTGGTGTAGTCTGGTCAATCATTTCACCCTCTCACGGTGAAGACCCGAGTTCAAATCTCGGCAACCGCATCGCTTTCAGCACTGCTGGAGCCGATGATTTAGCTGAAAACTTTGTTTTCAAAAATTCTCGGCAACCGCATCAAACTTGTGATAAATTGACCAATCAGGCATACAGGACAGCCTGTCAAAATTAATCCGCTGCAAAACTTGTTTCTTCAACACCGTGTTTGACTGAAACCGCTGTATCCTCTATAAATGCCTGTGGGAACTCTTCCTCTAGACTTTCTCCGTGGTCTTCGTCCAGATAGTCGGCGACTTCTTTCCAGGTCTCATCGTTGTACAGCACTGAGAGATGGCCGGTAAGAACTTCCTCTATATCTATCTGGAACTCCGAGTAAATCTCCATCATCCTTCTCTCCTGGTTGTCTATGACAGGTAAATCCTCCCAGTAACCAGGGTTCATCAGTTTCAGAGGGTCAGTCATGCTGTCTTTCCATAGCCGAGAGTTTGTCTCCATTATATCTCCGGCTATTCTGCTTCCGAGTTCGAACATGCTGGCGGTTTTTTCCTCGACCTGTTTCAGGAAGCTTTCTCCCACCTCGTAGTTCTCTACATTCTCGGACTCCGGAAGCTTCGCGTTTTCGTAGGGAGCGATCAGTGGGTCGTCTGCTGTGTAAATGTTGAGATAGTCTACATTCTCGGAAACTCCTTCCTGATTAATCTCCTCAACGAACTGGCTCCCGGTTGAAAGAGCTTTTGCGCCTTCGAAAAAGGAGCTGAAAGGCTCGGCTACTTTTGTTCCCTGGTGAGGGGTTCCAATAGTTAATGCAGTATCCACTTTTTCGTCGTATCCAAGCTCTTCAAGGAAGTATCTCAGCGTTAAACCGCCCATCGAGTGGCCGACAACCACCACTTCGTCCGGATGGTATTTTTCCTCAAGGCTGTGTATCTCCTCGTCTATGTGATCTTTTACATGCTCCGCGTATCTCTCGGGTGAGTCAACTGTCTGAAGAATACCGTCGAAACCTATTTCCGCCGTTTCGTAGCCCCATTCCTGAAATTTTTCGTTTACAGGGCGCCACCAGGGGGTGAAGTAGTCGTCGGCGAAACCGTGCGCTATTACAGCTAACTTGTCTTTTTCCGGCACATCCAGAGTTGGAACCGCTGTTTTATAAAAATTTGGGGCGAAGAGGAACTGGGGTTTTCCCGAACCGATGTAAAGCTTTGAAGCCGAGTTCTTTTCATGACCGAAGATAAACTTGAGACCGCGACTTTCGGAATCGGCTGTTTCTGGGGCGAGACGGTTTTCGGAAAACTTGACGGTGTTAAAGTCACCAGGGTTGGTTATGCGGGAGGAAAGAAAGAAGATCCAACCTATGAGAATCTAGGTGATCATACCGAGGTAGTTCAGGTAGATTTTGACCCGGAAGAGATTTCGTATGAAGAACTTCTGGAAGTTTTCTGGGATTCTCACAGCCAGGTCGCAAAGAAGAAAACCCAGTACCGGTCAGTTATTCTCTACCATACAGAAGAACAGAAGGGGGAAGCCGAGGAGTCGCTGGAGGAAATAGAGGAAAAAGTTGGCCCTGCGGAAACTAGAGTTGAACCAATGAAAGAGTTTTACGTTGCAGAGGACTACCACCAGAAGTATCACTTGAGGAACAGCGAAAGATTTAGCGAGTTTAAGGATTTGAGCGACGAAGAACTACGAGAATCAGTAAAAACTACCAAGGCAAATGCACAGGTTTCTGGACACTGCTAGCTGGTTTTCTTCCAGAACCATCTCTATTTAGATGCAAACATTTATAAAAGCCAGACTGCAATGTAGGGATATGAGTCACACAGTACCAAGCTGGAATTTCGGAACCGGCATCTCTATTAGAAGCTGTGTGACTTTCTTCTATAGAAAGTTTACCAATCTGAATATCCTGTATAAGTGATACAGGATAAGTAGGTTGGACAAACCTGGCCTGGCTCACAACTCAGTGGGCCTCGGGCAAGAGGATTCAACCGAAAAACGTCGGCCATATAACTTCAAAAACAGAACAAGGTCGTTAAAACGCTTTAAACCAAAAACAGCGTCAGCTATATCCAGAAAAGTCTGTCACCAAACCAAACGAACGCCATCTCCACACCAAACCAGAAAACCTGAAAAACACGTCAAGAGGTGATGAACCAAGATCCACGAAGACTGGAACCACATTTTCACTTCAATTTTTCTTCTTAATTTTCCCAAGATATTTACCGTCTAATCCGAACTTGTACTTATGAAGCGCAAAATTCTGGCAGTTACAGTTGTAATCTTTCTGGTAACCGGTTCAGGGCTTTTCCTCTTCGATGATGTAAAGAGATCAATATTCGAACCAACTCCTACAGATCTGGAAACCGGAGTATCCACTGAAAATGCTTCAACTCAGACAGTTGCGGAAAACCTGGAGGTACCCTGGGATATAGAGTTCCTGCCTAACGGAGATATGCTTGTAACGGAGAGACCCGGCGACTTACTCAGGATTGGAGAAAACGAACAGGTGTACGAAGTGCCGGGAGTCGAAGAGGCGGGAGAAGGCGGGCTTCTGGGAGTAGCTTTACACTCTGAGTTCGAGCAAAACCGGTATGTTTATCTCTATCACACCACCGATACACCGGATGAAGGACTAACCAACAGAGTGGTTCGATACAGACTGGAGGAAAACGAGTTAACAGATTCGGAAACTATAATCGAAGATCTGCCGGGAGCTTTCTACCATGATGGTGGAAGGATCGATTTCGGGCCTGAAGGATATCTTTACGTTACAGTTGGGGATGCGACAGAGAAACAGAAAGCACAGAACACCTCGACACTCCACGGCTCGATACTCAGACTGAACCCGGATGGAACAGTTCCGGAATCAAATCCTTTCGGCAATGAGATCTACAGTTATGGACACCGAAACCCGCAGGGAATAACATGGATCAATGAAACGATGTGGGCAACCGAGCACGGGTCAAGCGCAACTGACGAGCTCAACCTGATCGAAAGAGGTGGAAACTATGGCTGGCCTGTGATAAGAGGTAACCAGACCCAGCAGGGAATGAGAAAACCGGTACAGCATTCCGGATACGACGAGACCTGGGCGCCAGGAGGATTGACCTCGATCGAAAATAATCTTTTCTTCGTCGGGCTTAGAGGAGAAAGTCTGTACCAGGCAGAAGTCGAAAACAATCGAATTACTTCTCTCAAAGCGCATTTCCGTAAAGACTTCGGAAGACTCCGGGATGTAACAGTTGGGCCGGAAGGCGATCTATACTTCTCCACCAGCAACAGAGATGGGAGAGGAGATCCATCTGAGAACGACGACAGGATCATCAGGGTTGATCCAGCTGATCTAGGATAGCTGGAAAACCGTAATAAGTGTAGCAGAGCCAAAACTAGAAACATGGGTTTTCTGGAATCAGCCAAAAAGTTTTTCTCGGACAGAACTGAAAACGTGGAGATTGGAGAAACAGCTAACTTCTACAGAGAGGAGAAAACCAGGGATATCGACCGGGTTGAGGAAAAGGCTGAAAGATTGATGCAGGAGACGGAAGAGATCCTTGAAAGACTGGAGGAAAGCCTTGAAGAACTGAAGGACTACGAGCACGACAAGGATATACAGGCGGTTGAGGATGTAGCCGACAACTTCTACTCAAGCAGGAAGAGAATGCTGGAGCGATTCAACTACCAGGATAATGTGGAGCCACATGTCGAAGAGTTTTCCGGTTTTGTAGAGGAGTTCAATGATGTCTCGAGAAAAGAAGGAGAGGTACTCAAGTTCGTAGAGAGCCAGTCAGGGGATCTGCCAGACAGAATTGAGGAGACAGTATCACATAAAGAGAAACTTGAGGATTTTATGGAAAACGAATACGCTGTGAAGAGAAACCTTGAAGAAATCGAATCAAAGCTGGAGAAAATCAGGGATAGAGAAAAGGAACTTGAAGAAATCAGGGAAACCGATGGAAGCTCAGTCATTGAAGAACTGAAGCAGGAGAAAGAAGAGCTTGAACAGAAAATAGAGGAGATCGAGGAAAGCAGTGAATGGAGCGAGAAAACGAGTAAAGAGCAGAAAATAGACCGATTGGAGCAGGAGAAACAGGATATAATCTCGGAGCTCTCCAGTGAGGTATCAAAGATAGAGCGACCGGTGAAAAAACTGCTCTACAGCGTGGACAACGAAAACGTTGAATTCGAGGCAGACGAAGAAAAACTGCGGAAGCTGATGGAGCGCGAATTCCACGATATAGAAGGTCTAGGCAGAGTTCTCACAGAGACCGGTGAAGTACTTGAGCAGGAAGATATCGCTGACAGCGATAAAAGAGAAAAATTCCAGGAAGCCAGGGAAAAACTTTCAGAGCTCGAGGAAAGAAAAAACGAGATACAGGAAAAGCAGAAAACCGTTGAAACACTTGAATCCGAACTGTCTGAAATGGATATCGAGGAGAAACGGGACAGGACTAGAAAGGAGTTAAGAAATGTTGAAAACAAGATTGAGGAAAAGAAGAAAGAGATGGAGGAAAGAAAAGATAGGGAAAAAGAAGTCGAGAGCAGGATCGAAAGCCTTGAAAAAGAGATTGAATCAGATCTGAACCAATGGCTCGGTTTCGAAGTAAATGTTTCTAGTGATCGTTAACGCTCCAGCCACAGAAATCACATTCATCCGAGTGATCAGGTTTACCGCCCTCCAGGGTTTCAACAGCATCTTCAACCATTCCTCTCGCCTTCTCCATATCAACTTCAACCTCCCTGATCTCGGTGTGGAAAACAAAATCACCGTTCTCAGTGAACTTCTCCGGGTAGAAATACAGTATTAAACCGTAGTCAGCGGTCGGGTAACCGTTCTCCCTAAGTATCAAGTTGTACAGATTGACCTGCCTCCTGTAATAATCCGGCGCCCCATTATCCTGTTTAGGCGGGTAGCCTCTCGTCTTGTAATCCATCACGACAATATCGCCGTTCTCATCTCGGAGAAGATCATCGACACCGCCTCGCAGAACCGCATCGATTTCATCCGCATGCCATTTCGGTTCGGTTCTCCAGCTCCTTGCATTTTCCAGAAACTCGGTATCCTCCAAAAGTTTTAGATCCAGATCCTGGAGCTCCGGTGGAGATTCATCTTTTTGCCTGAAACGGTCGAAGTGGTTTTTCACCTTCTGGTCGACACCAGAGGGAAGACTTGGGAACGGCCCGCTCGGCCTGTTAACCTTTTCATTTACCCTGAGCCAGAAACATCTCTCACACTCGAAAAACAGATTCATCCGCGAAGGCGACAGCTTGTAAGTCATACTTTGGTATTTAGATCGATCCTGTTTAAGAAGTAGAGGATAGTATACCAGAAGTTCCGCTACTTTTGGGAAAGACCGATAAATGATTCTACGAAGAGAAATTAATGTGGAAGTTGAAAGAACTCTCTCAGTAGATGAACTGTATGAAAAGGTAAAAGATTATGATCTGGTTTTCACAGCTGAAGCTTCTCTAAAGGATGCCTTGAACACTAGGTTGGAAGAACCAATTCTTGGAGATTTCGCGACGACACCAATGATCTATGTGTTAAGCAACTACCAGAACCAAGATTTGGTCAAGGAGAGAGGCTTGTTCTTAGAAATAATCAAGAATACAGATCTTTCCTGGAAACAAGCGTCTTACTTACTTGAAAATATAGTCCAGTGCTGGCTTGAAACAGGAGAGCTTGAATCTATACTACAGCATGAAAAGTTCGACAACCAAGCAACTAGACAGATAATCCGAGCTATCGAGAATACGGAAAACGTCTACTCGAAGATGCAGGATTTCCAGGTTGACGGCGAAAAAGAGGTGGTTGTAGTAAATCCTCACCAGTTCAACGGATTGGATAAACAAGTGGTTCCTGACGATGCGGACGAAATCAGCGTTTTCACGGATGAAAAGAAAGAAGTTCCGGAATTCAAGTTCTACAACTCTACTACCGATATAATAAGAGCTGTTCAAGAAAACATAACGGAAGAGAACTGCCAGGACGTGGCTATTGTAACTGATCCTGAGAGTATCTACGGATCACTAATAAAGTCTGCTTTAAGATCTGAAGGAATACCTTTCATGGCACAGAAAGGGTTTTCCGAATCCGAAAAACCACGTACGTTTATACAACTCATTCAATTGGCTCTATCTGAAAGAGTACTAGTCAAGGAATGTCAACCAGTACTCAAGAAGCTAGGAAGAAACATTTCCGTCGAATTCAACAACGATTACCTGAACGATATTGAGGAAAGCGAGATAGAAGATTTCAGAGCGCTGCTTAAAGACGTTGAAGGATCTACGTTGGGAGAGGTCGTAGAATTGTTTGAGGAGGAGCTTGGTGAAGACTGTAGTGAGCTTGAAAACAACCTCGAGGAGCTAGGAATACTAGACGAAAAAGTTACAGACGAGACTCTCAGCCGGCTAGAATACTACCTCGATACTTACGATATAGAATCTGAGAAAACCAGTAAAGGAGTACTACTGCCATCAGCCACATCATCTGCATATGTTGACAGACCGATTGTGTTTTATCTAGGAATGAGTTCATCTTGGACATCAAATATACCGGATAATCCGTGGGTTGACCAAGAAAAACAAGATGAAAGTAACCTGAAAGACTTCAAAACCCTGATACAGAACGGGGAGCAACAACACTTCCTAGTACAGGAGAAACAATTAAATGAAGAGATAACGCCATGCCTGTACTTCAACGAGCTCGCCGATCAAAAAATAGAATCCTTCACCGATCTCAAGGAAGAAGGAAACCAATACAGTAGCCCTCTAAAGAGCGAGAAACAGGGTTTTGGGAAAGAAGAATATGATTTTGGGGGCAAGAAAGTAGAAACTATAAGCCAATCATCTCTCAACAAGCTAGCTTACTGTCCTAAAGACTACTTCTTCTCTAAAATTGTAAGTTCTGCTGACAAGAAACGTTTTAGGAAAGGAGATCTATTCCACGACTTCGCCGAATTCTATGTCAACCATCCAGAAACAGTAGAGGAAGAAGGAGAAGAAAAGTTCATCGAGATGATGGTAGAGGAGATGGACTCTATTGTCGACGATCTCCAGCTCGGTATACTGAGAACAGAGTTTGAAGTCGGAATCAAGAACATCAAACAGTTTATAGACAGCGAAGATCTCGGGTTCAAATCCCGGGCTCCGCGTTCTAACTTCACTAAGAGAGATTCCAGTAATTTCTTTGCCGAACAGTTCGACAAGGAACTGGAGAAAAATATTACTGAAGCCTGGTTTGAAAACCCGGAGCTTGGGGTTAAAGGAAAGGCAGATTTAGTGGTTTCGGAGAACAGTATTGTTGATTATAAGAGTTCGAGCGATAAGAAGACTGCTTCAAGCCTGGTCAGAAAGTCCAACCTTGAGATTCTGGATCGAAAACCAAACTTCCAGGCAATGCTTTACCTGGCGCAGCTCCGAGCTGCAAACCCGGGTGAAAATTTGGAGTTCACGTTCTTCCATTTCCTCAGCAATTTAGATGATGAAATGTCTGGAGATGGAGAGCTAGGGGACAACATCGTTACAATATCATACTTCCCAAGCCGGTTCAACGAAGCTTTAAATGAGGGGGGTGTGCAGAATTATCTTTACAGCGCCAAGAAACGAAGGAAGCTGTTAGACAATCTGGGTGAAACAGGGTATAGTTCAGTCATGGAAAGTCTTGAATTAGAGACGGAAGCTCAGTACGATAAAGACCTGGCGTTAGAGAAACATCTTGAAGAGTTTATCGACCTCTGTCGAGCTCATGTAAACATAGGCAGAGGCGGCGGAAAGCTGACAGAAACCCAGCTGGAGAAAGGATGCAGATCAGTACTCAAACAACTAGTCTACTTCAGAAAGGAGAACTACTTCAAAGAAGACTTGGACGCATTCGAGGAATTCCTTCAGGAAGAACTGGAGAATTTATCGAAATTCCAGGAAAACGGATTCCCACTCGAAAACTCGCTGGAAATCGAAATAGATCACTCAGAGCTAGACCACGGAGACATGATACCTAGATGACTGACTTCTCACCTAACCATGAACAGCAAGAACTGATCGAAAGTATAGATGGTATTTACAAGGTCGATGCTGGAGCAGGGACAGGGAAGACATTCACTATTACAAGAAGATACGCACATATACTGGAACAAGATGATGTCGAGCCCGAAGATATTCTGCTCCTAACCTTTACTAATAACGCTGCGGAGGAGATGAAGGAGCGGATCATCAACCACTGTAGCTATGACATGAGAAGCCTTCGTGAAGCACCGATATCGACATTCCACAGTCTGGCGAAGAAGATAATTACAGAAAACGGGTTCGAAGCACCGGAGCAATTAGGGATCGATGATCACATAACTAGCTCAACTAGACTAATTGAAAACGAGGTTTTGGAAAAACAGGAGTTCAGACAGTTTATAAACAACTTTATAGAGGAAAATCCGCAGTACAACAACCTCTACCGCGTACTGTACGACTACAGTGAACTTCTCAGTCTGATTAAATCACTGGCAGCAAAAGGAATAGTTCCAACCGGGGAAGGCTGGTACCGGAACTCGGAAAGATATCTAGACGGAAACTTTGAAGAGTTCCAGGAAGTTTTCGAGGAGATGAATGAGCCAGGAGAAGGTTCTAGAGGCCCTACGCAGTCAGATCTAAGGAAGAAGGTACGGGGCAGCCACAAAGACAAGTGCCTTCCGGAGAAAGCTCCAGAGGTAAATGAGGTCTGTGGATCGAAACAGGTAAGCCGAGAATACGGCGAGAAAGCTTTCAACGAAAATCGGGAGGAGCTAAAGCAGTTCATACACGATATCTACTACGAATACCTGAAGTACTGTCTTTCACATAACTATCTGAACTTTAATTTCCTCCTAGTGTTTGCCTACGCTCTGCTATGTGAAGACGATGAACTACGTGAAGAGCTCAGCTTTAGTTACTCGATGATCGACGAGTTTCAGGACACTAACGAGATCCAGTTCAAAGTAGCCATGCTTTTATCAGAAGGAAATATAGCTGTAGTAGGAGACTGGAAACAGAGTATCTATAGCTTCCAGTACGCTAATGTTGACAATATACGAGATTTCAAAGAACGGCTAGAAAAATACAAAGAAGAGCTCAACCAAGACCAGGAAAGAGTAAACTATCCTGTAGATGATGTAGAGAGGATCGACTTAAAGCAGAACTACCGCTCTACACAGGAAATACTTGACTTCTCTGAGGATAGTCTAACACTTCCAGGTAAAGACGGGGAAGATATAGAAGAGAAAGATATTGTTTCCCTAGAAACCAATAAGGAAGGCTTCGATACCTCGATAAACAAGCTGAAGTCAAAAAATGAGGTAGAAGCAATACTCCACAAGATTCAGGAAGTAGTTGAAAACCGGGATTACAGTTTGGAGGAAGAAGATCGGCCGCCCGAGTACGAAGATATAGCTATTCTAACTCGTACCAGGAACTTCGGGTTAGAGCTCCAGGAAAAAGCCGAAGAGTACGGTATACCGATTGCGTACGAAGGCGGGGTAGAATTATTCAAGACTCGACCAGCGATTTTATTGCTTGCCTGGCTCCGAATACTCAACTACATAGACTCGAAGAAAGGCTGGGCGGTGATACTGGAAGAAGCAGACTACAACCTGACAGAAGTCGAACACATACTCGAAAAAGGGGAGTATCCAGACGAGATGCTAGAGTTCAGATCAGAGCTCGAACAGCTAGACGATGTATCAACTGTAGCCAGAAAAGTATTCTCCAGATATGGCATCGAAAACGGGTTCTCCGACAAAGTTACACAGGTCCTTCAAGACACGTTTGACTCCAGCTACAAGAACCGGGGAGACCTGATCAAGTTCATCGAAGAAAGCATCGAAGAAGGAGAAACCTACGAAGTAGACGACTCCAAACCAGAAGCAGTAACAGTACAGACCATCCACTCAGCTAAAGGCCTGGAATACCCAATAGTATTCGTCTCAGACATAAACCAGAGACACTTCCCATCTAACCAAGGAAGTAATGCTCGGATTATCTATGAAGACCCAATAGGGCTGAGACAGAAGAAAACCTACTTGGAAGAAAACAGTTATCTCTACGACGACTGGAAAGCTAGCCTGGTTTCAAAAATCCTTACCGGCGACTACGATGAAGAGCGCCGACTCATGTACGTGGCGATGACGAGAGCCGAACAACACCTCTTCTTCACAGCTGAAACCGATAACGAAAGCCCATTCTTTGAACATCTTAATCTAGACGCGGAGGAAATAACTCCTGAACTAGAAAAGACAGAGTTCCAAACTGGGAAAGGAAAACAGTTAGAAGTAGATAAACCTAAAGAGAAAGCTCCGGTAAAACATTCAGTACATGCAGTAATGGATCTTGATGAAACCGCTAGAGGTAGAGGGCCGGAATTCGGAACAAAGGTACACGAGTTTGCAGAGAAGTATGCTAATGGCGAGGATGTTAAACCAAGAAATGAAGATGAAGAAAATATTAAGGGGTTTATCGACTCACTTGACGGTGAACTAAAAGCAGAGATACCAATCAAAGTACCGATGGAAGAAAATGGTAGAAAAGTAGTTTACCATGGAGTCATCGATCTTCTGCATATCACAGATGAGAAAGTAGAAATAATCGATTGGAAGACAGATCTGTCGAAAATAAATCATGAAGAGTACGAGAAGCAGCTAGAGATCTATGAAAAGGGTGTAGAAAGGATATTTAATAAGAAAATAGAGAAGAAAGTGGTTTATACTAACTAATTGACGCTGTTGCTAGAAGTGATCGTTCGCGTTATGTACGTTATGACAGTATCTATGTGCTAGAACCACGTCATCAGGATCTTCTATTTCTGCAACTTTTCTCCAGTTATTGTTCGCTTTCTCTTTTTCGTCGTCCAGATGGTGCCAGACAAGATTTGGATCACTTTTTCGTAAATCACTTTTCTCAGGAGTGTGATCTATATCTTCAACTCTAAGTTCTCCTGGACACCATTCTACTTCGTCTTCAAATGGACACCTTTCTTCGTACTGATTTACGAATCTAGCAAGTAAGTGCCTGTACATAACCAGCTTCTTCTGAGCGTTTCCACCATATAAGCTTCTAATAATTTACCTACTTAAATATCTTCTAACTTTGTACACTCACAAAGTCTACCGAAAAACTGTAAAGAGCCTTCTTCTATTCTTTTAACAGAGATAACAGTGGACAAAATCTATGTAGACACAAACATCTTCCTTGATGCACTCGAAGATAGAGACGGATGCGCCAGAGATTTAGGAACTCCGGCAATGAGTATATTCTCTCAAGCAGCGCATGGAAGATTCAAAATAATAGTATCGGATTGGACTCTAGAAGAGTTATATAAACACGCTGACCATGAAGAAGTGAAAGAACTTCTCTCAAAGCTGGGTGACCAAATGATAAGATGCGGTTATACACAAGAACAAAAGAAGAAAGCTAAGCAAGATGCGAAACACTGGCAGGATTATCTACATGGATTAATTGCCAATGAAGAAGATGCTGACTGCATAATAACACAAAATGTAAGAGATTTAAGAGATCTCTCAGGACTCAAGGTCAAACGCCCTGGCTACATCTGAAGAATCCATATCCTCTAACTCTTCTCTACGCTTTTCTTTCTCCTCTTCACTGATCTCTGATGCTGAACCCTGAAGTTCCTTGAACTCTTCACTTGGTTCCTCAACCTCATAGAATTTCTCCATTTCTGAAAGCGCTTCTCTAGCACCTTCCTTATGATCAAACTTTTCAGGATCAAGACGATCATCAAGAAGATCCTCCGGATAGAAGTCCTTCAAGTCCTTGTATAATCTATAAACCGCAATCAAGTTCCATACTTCCTTGAAAGCCTCAAATGTTTTGGAACGACTTTTCGGATCATCAACCGTTTTAGGAGCCATAGCCACAAAATCCATTAAAATCTCATCTGTCTCAGAATCAAGTTCTGGAGTATGTGAAACAAAGTTGTAAAGCTCCTTTTCGAGGTCACTGCCATCTATATTGACAGTTAGAAGCTCCATAATTTTCTCCTTGGATTTATAGAGGAGCATGTCCTCTCGACGATACTGCTCATTTTTAACCTCATCCATATCCTCAAGGTCGCCGTAAGTATCCAAGGCTTCGTCAATGCAATCTTCTACCTCAGACCAGTTAGGGATAGAACTTGTATCTCTCTGGTAGTCTGTTCCTGGCGTATAACTTTTCATAGTCAATGAACCATAACGGTAAGAACCATAAGGAACACCGAGGCCTCCACACTTATCTAAAACTTGAACCGCAATTTTTTGACCTTTAGCCTTTGAAGGAACCTTGCCTTTTCTATCAACATATCTTTCCTCGATTTCAGCGAAAATGGTATTCAGAATAGTTCTCTGTTCTTCGCTTAAAGGAAGACCGAAGTATGTATTGTCCTCTTCATACTTTGAAATATAGAATTTCCGGCTACGGCCATCCTTAGTCTCCTTAGCAACGCCTGCATCCTTCAATTCCTCAAGATACTTCGTTACAGCCTTTCTATCGCCTTCAACCTCTTCACTAATCTCGCTGATAGATTTCGGATTATTGCTTAATGAGCCGGCTACAGCACCGATAAGCTCTCTAGTGGACTTACGTCCCATGAGAAACCTCCATATAACTAATTTAAGATAAACTCTTATAAGAACCTTTGCATAAAAACACTTCTAAGAAAGGTAATATGTTATAATACCTTCTTACCTATGAACATTAACTTAAAGGTTGAGGGTTATAACCGAGGTATGCCAGGATCAAAGACACACTTCGGTCTAGGTGCAGCAACATCTGCACTCTGTTACGCAGTAGAATGCGAACGCAAAAACCAATACTATGATCTAGGAGAAGTACTAGCTGCGGCGGTAGGCGGAGGCATATCAGGAGTAATGCCCGACCAAATTGAGCCAGCAACAGACCCTAACCACAGAGAGTTCTTCCACAGCATCCTGTTCGCTGCTGGTCTAGGAAAAGGCACTACTGAAATAGATAGACTGGATCTAACACAAAAACAAAAAGCAATGGCAAAATCTCTTTCAGCAGGTTACCTATCGCATCTAGCTGCTGATGCAACAACCCCGAAAAGACTTCCATTGGTGGATTAATAATGGCACTTGCTTCTGCAAACTCAAACGAAGGGCCAGTAATATCATTCTTCTCAGTAGTATTCCTGACCGCCCTAGCAATAAGCCTAGCAGGACAATTCTACCAGATGTCACTAGGCTTCATCGGCGTTATAGCAAATCTTGTAACAATGGCAGGATTCCTTGGACTGATTCTGCTCATCCTAATCCATATACTAAAAATGCTAGAATAGGTGATAATAAGAATGGCATCACTAAACATGAACGGCTCTTACAAACTTAACAACTCTAAAATCAATGAAGAAATAACAAGAAGTTCCGAAGGCAACTATGCTCTTGGCTACACCGAAGAAAGTACTTTCTATGTAGTATATGTAGGGAGGGCGGACGAAGATCTAGCAGAAAGAATCAAGAATCACACAGAAGATTATTCACGGTTCAAGTATTCTTACGCCACTTCTCCAAAAAACGCATTTGAGAAAGAATGCAGAAACTATCACGACTTCGGAGAAAATAAAAAATTGGACAACGAACAACATCCAGAAAGACCTGACGGCACAAACTGGGAATGTCCAAAATGCGACAAATATTAGGTGATCTATATGATTCCTGACGAAGATCTACGAGATCTAATCGGCGGCGGCATAGCCGGTCTTGCACTCTACATACTTGGTTTAAAAGCAACGAGAGGAATAATCAGTCCAGAAATAATTTTCAGTAATATAGGACTGCTCATACTAGCTGGGGTATTCATCGGAGGTGGCGGAGTTTTCTCTAAACTTCTTAGGGATTATCTGCAAGCGAGATAACAATATTTTCCTTTCTTTATCTACTCTTTTCTTAGATGATTCAATAAGAAAAACAGAACTCAACTGGCTAAAAAGCTCTTAATCTAATTTGATTCTTCACTTTTCTCTCTGATAAAGTCAAAGTTTCAAAGTCTTCTTCGAATTTATGTAGAGATTCTTTATCGTAATGCATTGGTTCATCAGAGTGCGAAATATGTTCAATAAACTGTTTCTCGTGCATGATCTTGTTCCTAAACTTCCTCAACTGGTTCTGAGGTAAAGTCAAATTGAACTCGGATCTTGTGTGCAGGAAAGAAATTAAATGACCCAGATCCGCATGTTGGAACGGTTTGAAGCTATCACTATCCGCATTTTCTAGCCGTTTCAGTGTTTGAGTATAGTAGTTATCCTCTTCCTTATTATGTGCCTTCGTCTTAAAATAACTCGTTAAGTCAGAATCACTCAAATTTTCTGTTTTGAAAAGCTCTCTTAAAGAAGTTTCTAAATCGAAAACCTTCTTGTATAGATACTCGTAAATTGGGCGACTATTATAATCACAAAAATGCATAATGCCTGTAAGTTTTCCTGAATCATAGACAAAAAGAATATCTGATCCTGTAAATTTATCTATAACTTTAGGATCTAAACAGCCTTCTCCGCTATTGACCTTTTCAGACTCCTCAATAGACTGTTCCTCAAAACTTCCTTTGTCAAGTATGTTTTTAGTATTTCCTTCATAACCCGGCAACTGATCAATATCTCGCCTCTGGCAAAACCTCTTTAGAGATCCCTCAAAATCCGAGTCAAAATAAATTATCTTATCAGTACAAACATCACCTACCTTCGGCATACCAGTCATGAAAGACCAATTTGTAAACAAAATCTAAAAATTCTTCTATTCTACTATAACCTCAACGAACTTCTGCAAACTTCTCCATTATAGAGGCCTTCTCACTTTCAGGAGTATCCAAGGAATACAAAACAGTCTCAACTTCTTCCTCAGTCAAATCATACAAATCAAAGACGATCGCATCAATCTCATCCTCCAATTCGTCAATCTTATTCATTAGAGGCTCCAGAGTCAACATAGAATTCTCCCACTCATCCTTCATCAATTCTCTAAACTCTCGTGACTTGACATTTCCATCAATCTGAGACTTATTCTTCTTCGCAATCCGCATAAACTCATCAAAGTCATACTCCCAATACTCACGCATATGAGTCTTGAGAGATAGCTCGTCTACTTCTACATTCCATTCGGATTCAACCCATTCAAGAAAACCTCTCTTTTCTTCTTGAACACTTTCCTTAGCAGAAATTATTTTATCTGCTTTTCTCTCTAAATCATCAGGCAGTTTATCCAGTTCAAGAACTGGCATTTTCTTTACTTTCCCTGGCTCATAACGATTGATGCCATGATAATCAGATCCGCGGTAAGAGTACCATGCAGTCAATAACGCAGAGTTCAGATAAGCAATTAATTTCAGGTTATTTTCGGTGTCTTTGTGAGATACAAACGCATTTGTGCCTTTAAAAACCGTATTTTCTTTATCTAGGCAAAATGAGTTACTATTGCCTGTTCTTGGAGTCATTAACTTTGAATCTAGACTCTTAATGATGTCAAAATTCCTTATTCTTGGGAATTTCCACCATTCTTCCTTATCATCTAGAAGCTCATCTCTATGACTCTCAATGTGTTTGTAAATACCATCTAAAGAAGATTTAACATCATCGAAAGAATCAAATTCATTTAGTATGATCCAGTACTCTCCACTAGAATCTTTATAGTATCTTTGAAGTCTTTTCGAGCTCTTTACTACTGGAAAAGCATATTTTTTGTCTTTATCAGAAAGTTTCCGATACTGATCTTCAGTTATCGTGAAATAGTCCATTAAATCTGTTGGAGGCTGGAAACCTCCTCCTATCTCATATTTGCCTTCCCTTAATCTATGATCTGATTGCTTTTCAATACTGATTAGGTCATCTAAAACTTCATCAAAGACCCATTTTTCCCCTAAAAGATTATTCACATCTCTTGAGTGGGTTTCTACAAATTGGGTATTGTCCAAATCATCCAAGGCTGATTTTACACTTTCAGTATCCTCGGAGTTAATAAATTGGGCTCTAAGATTGCTGTTTTGAGCATTTGAATTCTTTTCGCTTTCAATAATCAGAGAATTAGTTCCAATAGTTTCTCTAGAGCTTTTGAAAACTCTAAAGTCTTCATTGAAATAAATTACTTTATTCTCGCAGTTTTTAAGGTAAAAGTCACGGAAATCTTTAGCCTTAGGTCTTTCGGTCCACTCCTGTGGAAGTATAAATGAGAGGGTACAACTCTCATCTAACAAGTCATAACTCAATTGTTGGAAGAAAAGATGGATGTTAGGCTGAGCGTCTCCATGATTCGGTCTGCATTTATAATTCAGTTCTCTGTATTCGCCCGATTTCAATAAGTCCAACTCGTCTTTGAATTCTGACCATTTTACATATGGAGGATTTCCTACTACTGCATCAAACCCAGAATCTTCCTTTTCTACTCCTTCTTCTATGTCGAAGAATACTTCTGGGAATTCGAGTTTCCAGTGGAAGAATCCTTTTTGGTTGGAGATGTTGTCTTCTTCGTACTTTACATCTCTTTTTGAACTATCTGTTGCCTTTTGCACCCAATCTTCCTCAACAACTCGGTCCCATTCTTCGTCGCCTTCTTCTTTTTGTTCTTGTAGTTTGAAGGCTTGTAGAAGTCTGTTGTAATCGTCTATCTTGTAATCGTTTTCGAAGTAGTGGCTGGTGTAGACATCTGCGAGTACATCAAATCTTTTTCTAAATGGGAAGTCTAGGAATTCTTGGTATAGTTCTTCCTGTTCTTTGATATCTTCTGGGTTGTCGGCCTGTTTTTCCTGTATTTCTTTGAATTTTTTGAGCATTTCTTGTACATTGGCTCTGACTACTCCTGCGTTTTCCTCTCCAAATTCTTCTCCTATTGTGACTTGTCTTTCGCTGTCTTCGTCTTCTTCTGGGTGTCGGTTGATGTCGTGGATGTCTGCTCCGATCAAACTGTTTCCTGTTTTGATGTGGTGGTCTAGGAATGAGAGTGGTTTGTCTTCGGAGATTGTTTTCAGCCAGATTGATAGTTTACCTAGCTCTGTAGCCAATGGATTTACATCGACTCCGTATACGCATTGACGGGCTACTTCTCTCTTCGCTTGTTCAATCTCTATCTCTTTATGATCTACTAATTCAGTAGCGAGATAATCTATTAATTCTACCAAGAAATGTGCTGATCCCATTGCAGGGTCCAGGATCTGCATGTCTAGGATTGCTTCTGCTTTCTCTTCATCTGTTTCAAGGTCTTCAATTTCTTCTTCTACTTTGGATCCTACAGTGTTTTCCACAATGTATTTGACGATGTAGTCTGGCGTGTAGTAGCTTCCTGTGGCCTTTCTTTCCCCGTCGTCTGTTACTAGGTATGGTTGTCCTTCTTCTATTATGTCGTCATCGCTGAAGCTGTCGCCATCTTCCTCGGCTTTTTCTACTGTTTTGACTACTTTGTCGCCGTCTTCCTTGACTTCGACCATGTCTTCATCTGCTTTTTCAAGCTGGTATTCGAGTAGGCCTTCGTAGATGCCTCCGAGGTGTCTTACTGAGAGGTCATAGTAGTCTACTCTTGCTTTTCCTTTTTGATCTCCTTTTTCAGTTCTAGCGACTAGATCTAGTACTTTAGCTAGATAACTGTCTCTGAGCGTATATTTATCGAAAAATGGATAGTTTTCTTGATCAAATAGCCCGCCATTGTATGCCGGAATGTAAAATTCATCTTTTGGAATACCTTCAGATTGACTTCCTTTATCTATCATAGGAAAGATTTGGTTATTTAGTTGAAGCCATTTTAGTGTGCCATGTGAAAATGCTTCTTCGGCCTTTCCGTCATTTTCATCTAATTTCGTAGTAACCTCGTCTATCAAGCTATTTATGCTGTAATCATCGTAGCCCTCTTCCTCTGGATTACCAAGGATTCCTCTTGAGTCTGCATAAAGTACGAAGAGAATACGGTAAAGCAAAATGAAAGAATGATTATGTATTTTCTCTATAGGTTCATCTTCGATGCCTCTATCCTTATTTTTCTTAATTTCCATGAATCCTTTAGCTATCCATTCTAAAGCTTCATAGATATTTTTCTCCAGATCTTCTCCTATGTCTTCTGCATACTGTAGGCTTTCTTCCAGTATTTCGTCTAGTATTTTGTCACCTTCATCTCCTTGGAAGGCCTGTTTTCTGAAGAATATGTAGAAGTATTTGAACTCTTCAAGCCTCTCTTCTCTAGGTCTTTCAGATGTAAGAAGGTTCTCGATATCTACTTCATAGTATGTGTCTAATCTGTTACTTGCTTCTCGGTGGACTAATCTCCATTTCTTTCCATTTGTTAAAACTCCCCATTGAGGAGGGTTTTCGATAAGGTAGTCTACGATCTGTTTAGTAGGGTTGCTGTCATCTGTGGACATGTCTCCCGTGGACGTCTTTTTCTCCAGGTCTTTCTTCCAGGCCTTTGCTTCTACAAGCCCTATGGCATGTTCGTAGTAATCTCCTGAATCAAGTGCTTGTTTTTTCTTTTCAGATGTGTCATAGAGGGCATAATCAGGTATTTTCTGACTGTTGCCACTTTTCTTTTCCTGTTCCTTCTTAAAATCTAATACTCTGCGCAGTATAGGTGTTATAAATTCATTTCTTACTTCTTCCTCATTATTTTTTCTATGTGTGAGAAGTTCTTTCTGTTCGCTGTAAATTTCTTTTAGTTCCTCGAAAGCCTCTTCTATCTCATCTTCGTCTACTTCCCAGATGCTCGTTCTCTGGATTACTTTTTTGAGGTAATGTCGTGAGAAGAGGTTTTCATTTTTATATGGAGAAAGTTGCTTTTGAACAGACTGAGCCATATTATAATTTTTCTATAATATATGTTAAAAATCCACTCCAATAGATAACGTTCCGTATTTCAAAAGAAATTAGATACTCGAGATTAAATTTCCGTTATGGAGTTTCAGTTCCTGAAGTTTTCGGAGAATGATTTGATTTTAGCTAGTGTTGGTATAGTTATTTTGACAATCCATTTTCTGCCGGATACAGTCAGAAATGTATTGATTTTTAATCATCAGTCTCCATCAATATTTGCTGCTTTCTCTACTCATCTTGTTCATGCTTCAAATCAGCATCTGCTAGGCAATGTCTTTATTGGATTTACTGCTTTACTTTTGCTTCAGTACTTTTTCGAGGGCGTTAATAGAGAGGACATGTTTAGAAAACTGGCAGGTTTTTACCTATTATTGCTACCATGGATTATAACCGGTTTATCTTTTCTAATTTTCAATTTAGCTAATATTGATCTTCAAAACAGCGTGGGTTTTTCTGCTCTTGCTCTAGCTTTCGTAGGTTCAATTCCTCCGACAATATTCTATTACATCAAAAATTCTAAGATAGAAGATCTCTCTGTGGCCGACTCGGCTCCTTTCTTTCAGATAGGCCTAGTTTTTATATTGGCTTCATACATTCTGATATGGTTCAATAGCAGCATAATCAGTTTGAGCGTTGAAATAATAGCAGTCCTATTTCTGTCGTCATTAGGTCTTTTAGCTTATTCAGAATATAGATTAATGGAGATTTTAGAAAATAAGCTAAATCTTTCCCTCAAAGAACTCGGGAATATCTTTTCTAGAAAGGAGCAGGTTGTGCTTGTCTTTTCAGTTCTAGTTTTCGTGTTTGGAGCTCTTTTGGTCGCGCCTTCTTCAGGGATAGTTAGTGAAGGAGGTCTAGTGAATATTATTTCACATATGGTAGGATTTACCTTAGGATTTTATTGTGCTGAGGCTTACTTGATGGAAAGTTATCCACGGTTAAAGAGTTATTTCCAGTAGTTGCTCTCAGGTCCTGGCCAGACTTTCTTGGTTGTTTCTGCAAGCTTTCTTCCTCTCTCTTCTATTGTGTCTTCGTTCCATTCGTCCCCCCGTTATCCACTAATTCTTGGTTAAGTCGGAGGACAGTGTGTTCTTCGACTGCCTGTCTTTTCTCCTCCCATCCAGAGTTGGAAACGGATGGATTAAGTTCGTCGGTCAGAACTGTTAGGTTTCCTGCAGTTTTCTTGAAATAGAAGTAGTTAATCCTTGCCTTCAATCGCCATTCTATCTCCACTTGAGATTGCTATTCTTTTTTGGCTTATTTCTTGAGAGGGTTCCGCTAGTTTGGAATCCTCTATGAGTCTTATTTGTTCTTTTTCCTTATTCCATTTTCTAAGCTCTGTAGTATACTTATCAGGTAAATCAGTTATATCTACTGTTACAAAGAGCGGTAAAACTTCAGTGTTTTCTGCTACATGAATGAAAGCTTCCCGTTGTTCATGGTATATTCTACCATCCTTCCCTGTCTTAATCTCTAAAGGAAATTGAAGTAGTTCCTCATTTTGGTGTAGAGTTCCTATTTCTGCTATAACTATTGCGTCAGGTCGCCAAGCCGGGTTATTACTAAAAGAATCTTGATCCTCAGTATCTTTCTTATGATAGTTCCATTTCAGTTTGGAGCTATAGCTACGTCTTTCCTTCTTATATGTGTCATCTTTTCCTATTATTTCTAGATCTATAATTTCAGCTGATCCTACCTCTTTGGAGTAGTTTTGTGATAGATAGTTGAGCAGGAAGTTGAACAGCTTAGGATGAAAGTTGGGATTAACTCGTGAAGGGTGCAAATAAATTGTTTCTCCTATCAAACCTTTCTGTTTATCTTTTAGCTTAGGCACATTGATATGTTTGCTTCTTTGTTTAAAGTAGTTTTAGCAAGCTTCAGATTTAAGCAAGAATACAGGGTTGAGTAAAAACAGAGGGTGGGCTGAAGCGCTCAGTCACAGCTAGGCTGTTCGAGGCCTTCCTCAAAAGAGGAAAGCACGGCTTCCAAGCCCGACCCGCCCCACATGAATTTCAGCGGGACTATTAGTTTTGTGACCCTGATTTACAGGGTCAACTAACTGTTGGATGCGAAGAGTTATCCCTGTACCGGTTGTAGATTTATCCTGATCTGTACAGCGTGGTTATCTCAGGCAACCTATTCAGCATCCAGATTCCTAACGGAAGCCCTAGAACTGTTAGGCATACCAGGTAGCCTGTTATCATCCAGATCAGGCTCAGCCACCATCCGATCAGAACAAAGTAAACTGCTCTCAACAGTATATTTGTCTGTTCGACGTTGACCGATCTTACTTCGCCGTCTCTGATTTCTTTGGCTTTCTGTGTGTCTTTGAGTGTCAGGACTTTCGGTGTCCAGCTTATCATCTTCAAACCTACCGGCAGAAAAATTACTGTTACATTGAGTATCCACGCGACCAGCAGCCAGACCGCGGTTATTTCCCAGCCGAGAAAGATGAACCACAGCGCTCTGATTACAATATTCGGGCTTCCGCCTTCACTGATTATACCGGAGTTGTTTTCTTCTGTCATTCTACCGGGTCGTATTTCCCTTCCAGCTGTGCTTTTTCCAGGACATGACCTTCCATCTCGGCTATTACGTCTGCTTTGGTTGAGTCGCTGTCGAGTTCAAGCTCTGTATCTAAGGCATAAACTCTGAACCTGTAAGTATGTGTTCCGTCCGGCGGATTTGGCCCTCCATAGCCCTGGGATCCGAAGTCTGTTATTCCCTCAACGCCTATTGATTCTCCTTCCCCAATCTCTGTTTTTGATGGATCGATGTTCCAGGCTGTCCAGTGATCCCAGATCTTTCCAGCTGGTTCCCGGGCGTCCGGGTCGTCCATCAGTAAGACGAGTGATTCCGCTCCGTCAGGAACACTGGAAATCTCCAGCGGAGGGCTGGTGTTCTCTCTTTTGTATCCGTGTTTTTCGGGCATGTGTTCGCCGTCAGCAAAGGAGGGCTGGATAGTTTCATACAGTTTTATCCGGGCTGGAACTGTTTATTGTTTTCGGACTCCGGAACTTTATTTAAATAGGAGCCATATTTAATGGGTATGGAAGAAAACGTAGGAGGACTGGATCAACAGCTTAGAATCGCTGTCGGTGCAGTGCTTGGACTTGCTGCTCTAGCAATCCTCGGCGACTACACGATGGGATATGAAGTTCCTATGGTTGTCTCGCCGGTGCTAGGAGTTCTAGCCCTGGTTCTTCTGGGAACAGGACTTACCAGCAAGTGCAAGATCAACGAGATGCTGGGAAGAAACACAGCAGAATAGTGACCTAAATCCCTCTTTTTCTATTTTTATCCTTCCGGGTGCTTTCTAACTACTTTCTGAACATCTTTCTCCGCTTTTTCTTTGTCCGAGTAACCGTATTTCGGTAAATCCAGTTCTTCCTCAACTTGAATTCCTTCTGATTTAATCGTCCAGTACCCGATCTCGTTTTTCTCAAGTTTGATAGAGGTTCCGGAGCTGTGTTCCCATCTATCTTTTTCCCGCTCCCATGTTCCAACCGTTCTCAGGTCTTTACAGTAAGAAGAGTAACGCCTATTGCCTTCTTTAGACCATAAAAGTGTTCCATCATCCTCGTATATCTCGTACTCTCCGCCGGAAGGGCCTTCAACCAGAACCCGTTCATCTTCAACTTTCACAACCTCAAGGGGCTGTTTCCGGTCGTTGAAAAGGATTTTATCGCCTTCCTCAAAATCCTCCAGATCGGTCATATAGCATCACCTTGATCTTCCTGCTCTGTCCGTGTTTCCTGGTTGAGCATGGATAAGTCTTCAGAGCATAATGTCAAAACTGTTTGGTTAAAGCCGAACAAATAACTAGTTCTTTTTAAGTAAGGGAGATGTATCTTGGAGTATGAGACTAGTACACACAGCGGTTATCGCTATCGGTCTGTTATTCATGGTTTCAGGAGCTACAGCAGTGGTTGGAGGCCCTGAACCAGACGATGGAGAAATGGCTATAATGGGTCAGGGAACGAGCGCTTCAGCTTCTGCCTCTACCTCTGTAAATGAGAATGGAACTGAGTGGAGAGCGGAGACCAGCATGGTCAACCGCTCCAGCAACATCACTGAGGGGAGACTGGAAGGTATTCAGTACTCCGAGGAAGATTACAAGGTGGAATTCACAGGCTACATTCAGGCACCGACACCCTGCCATGTGATTGAGCACAGCGTAGAGGAATCCGGAGACAGCTACACACTCAATGTTGAAACAATTCACGATGAAACAGATGAAGAGAGCAACGAGTCGATTCAGCCGTGCGCTCAAGTAATGACGATGATCGAGTACGATGGAAGCTTCTCGGCACAGGAAGATTTCAGCCTTGAAGTGAGACACAACAACGAGACGGTTGACACTCTCGAACATCCCGGACTTGAACAGACCGAACCTGTAGAAGAACCGAGAACAGGTTTCATACAGTCTCTGAGAAACTTCTTCTCAGGGCTTTTCTAACTATTTTTTTCTTTTTCTACTGATTTGCTGATACCACTTCTATAACATCTAGATGCTCGAACTCATGAGCTGATTTACCTGTTTTCTCAACAGTCGATCGTATTTAAGGATCCTTCGCCGAGATCCGAGTGAATTTTGTATCCAAAGTCACAATTAAACTTTGATTTCGTTCTTAATCAAATTTCTAGCTCTACAAACCGGTGGAAATAAAAATATGGGCTATAAATAGATGTCCAGGTTATGTATCAGAAAGACAAAATCAACAAGAAGATTAACCGACTGATAGAGGGGAAGGTAATAGATCGGGAAAACAAAAGTATAGGAAGAGAGATGAAGGAAAAGGAAATAAACGAGTTAAAAACTGGAGAGGGTGAAGAGCCTTCGATCAATCTGTCTGAAGCCGGTATAACTAGAAGGAGCTTTCTCAAAAAACTTGGACTAGGAGTCGGTGGACTGGCATTAACATCTCAGTTCACTGGAGCATGGAGTCTCATCCAGCCCAGTAAAGAAGGAGTATCGGACATAGACGCAGATACTGTTGATGGTACGGACAGAGAGGATATTCAGGATCCTTATGGTTGGGAGAAAGTTGGTACTCTTAATTTTTCGAGTCAGAACTCTCTTACACATAATATATCAACTTCGTATGATCTATATCGTCTGGAATTTTCAGGCGTTACAACTGATGCAGATGAAGCTTTGAGTGTCCGGGTAAATGGTCTGTCTGGCGGATATGAATTTGAATCAAATGATGCCTCTACTGTTACAGATTGGGACAAATGGAGGCTAGTCTATGAACTCAGGGCAAGCCAAGAAGCGTTTGGAACAATGACTATCGCTGGGAACTGGACGAATGTCGTGAATTTCTCATCTCAGATGGGGGGTCAGCCAGGTGTTGAGATAGCCACTCATGGACTTAACAATAATGCATCTAGCCCTCTTTCCTCAATTGAAGTGTTTGCTGCCTATGGAGGCAACTTGACTGGGGATGTTGAAATTTTTGGTAGAAATAATGGGTAGAAAGTTTCGGTTTACTGATTTGCTGATACCACTTCTATAACATCGAGATGTTCCAGCTCGTGGTCGGAGCCTATCTGTCTGTTTTCCCGGCAGTCAATTGCATGTAAAAATCCTTCGCCGAGATCCGAGTGAATTGTATATGCAAAGTCTTCAGCGGTTGAGTTCTCCGGCACCAGAAATACATCAGGTAGGATATTTCCGTGTTCATCGCCGAGACCGTCTGCTCCTCCAGGGAATACCGCCATAACCCCGAGTTCATCGAATAACGCGGTTTCCATGGCTTTCTGGACTCCTGTCCCTCCATAGTTCTGCATGAAGTCTCGAATCTTCTCCAGCCCCTGTTCCTTCTCTTCCGGTAGATCGGCTTTTATCTCGAAGTCTTCATCACCAGGATAGTAATCTATCGCGTCTTTTTCCGCTGCGTTTTTCAGCGCTTTCTCGGCGTGGGCAGAAGCAGGAATAACTGTCAGATCTTCGTACTCCGGGTCTGAGGTGATCTCCTCGTAGTTTTCCTGAGCTTTCTCAGTATCCATCTTGTTGGCTGCGATAACCATCGGTTTGGTCTCCTTCCTGATCTCCCGGGCAAGTTCTTCCCGATCTTCTTCATCCCAGTTCTCCGGTTCTAGATCCATTCCAAGTGAAAGTATTATCTGTTTGATCTCATTCTTGTTCGTTTTAAACGCCGACATCTGATCGGCGAGCTCTTCCTCAAGTTTTGGTTCGTGCTGGCCTTTCTTGTTCTCGTATCTCTGGATACCTTTCTCCAGAATCTCGAGGTACCACATATCCAGCTCGTTCTCAAGGAAATCAATATCTTCCCGTGGATCATGTCCCTCGGTTGGTTCGCCTTCAATATCTGTCTCGCCGGAGAAATCAACGATATGGATCAGCACATCGGCTTCGTTTAAATCGGTCAGAAACTTGTTACCTAGTCCTTTTCCTTCGTGAGCTCCTGGAATCAGACCGGCGACATCCACCATTTTCACCGGTACATGCCGAATCCCGTCATGGCAGAAACCGGTTCTCGGATCACAGCTCTCGTTAAAATCAGGTGCTGCACAGTCAACTCTGACATAAGCCTCTCCGACAGATGGCTCGATTGTTGTGAAAGGATAGTTCCCCTCATCTACTGTGTTCATGGTTGCTGCGTTGAAGAATGTTGATTTTCCAACCGAAGGTTTACCAACTAATCCGATTTTGTAGGTCATGGAAATTATCTTCTAGAGAATTCTTTTTAAGGCATTTCTACATTTTACTATTACTAATGGAAGAATTAGTGGAAAGTCTGAAACATGCAGGATATAACGTTGAAGTTGAGATCAGCGAAATGGATTTCGAGGATTACCGGAGCTATTTTCATATTACAAGACTTTCTCTAGCCAGTTTTCTCTTTCTTCCTCAGAGAGCGTACCGAGATACAAGAGGTCGAGATAGCGTGCACCTGAAAGATGTAAGAAAAATGAATAGAGATGAAGATTTTATCGCGGAACTTGAAAGATACAATCCTGAGAGGTACCCTATAAGACACGCATTCATAGATTTTCCAGGTTGGATGAGGCGGAAAGTAGAGGAGCTCCATTCTTAAATCATTTCGAAACGCATTTACTCGCATGAGAAAGCTGAAACTCCCGGGAAGAGACAAAACAAGGCCAAGACTTGATCAGCAGGATATCAAGCTGATACGGAAGCAGGGAATCGATCAGGTTAAGAGGAACGCGGAGAGACTGGTCGGGCAGAAGTTCAAGGAATCAGAAGCAGATCCAAAGATTCCGACTGCCGGAAACCCGGTTTACAAGGCGATGCATGCCTGCAACTGTACTTCCCGCGACCAGATTTTCATGTCGCACCGAATCAGACCGGAGAAAGAGCTTACGGAGGCGCAGATAGAGTCTCTGACAGATCTTCTTATACGATGGATTGTGAGAGAGCATAATTTCTACAGAGAGGAGGAAAAGGAGAAACAGATAAAATTAGGGGATTTCTACACTCGAAATTAGAAAAACCCTTCACCCTTCAGATGTTCAACTACCTTGTCTTTTCCAATTTCCTCTTCTTCGCCTGATTCCATGTGCTTGACTGTTACCTGATCCTGCTCTAAATCGCGTTCTCCAATGATCAAAACTCTTTTTGCGTTGATCGAGTCTGCGTAACCTAGCTGTTCGCCAAACCCTCTTCCGGAAAGATCGGTTTCCACAGATAGGCCTTTCTCCCTCAATGTTGTCGCGTACTCAAGGGCGGTATCTCTCACCGACTCGGACACGCTCAGGACATAGATATCGGTTTCGACCTGCTTCAGAGGCCATCGATCCTCCTTCTTGAGAAGTTCCACAGTCGTGGAGTATCCGAAGGCAAATCCGACAGCGGGAACATCCTGGTTTCCAAACATTCCAACCAGTTCATCGTACCTTCCTCCACCGAACAGTGCTCGGAGTTCTCCTTCAGCGTCAAACGCTTCAAACACTAGACCGGTGTAGTAGGCGAGTCCACGGACAATGGAAAGGTCGAGTTTACACTGATCCGCGACTCCATACGATTCAAGCGCCTCGGAAAGATCTTCCATCCTGTCAACCGGTTCCTGCGCGTCTTCAGGTGCTTTTTCCCTCAGTTCTTCTATTTGATCGGCGATAGGGCCCGAAATCTCTGTAATTTCATCTATTTCCCCGGCTTTCTCTTTATTTACACCGACTTCATCAAGTTCTTCGAGGAACTGTTCAGTACTCATTTTTTCTTTGTCATCAATTACCTGCATTACTTCCTCAGTATTTTCCACTCCAAGAGCTTCAAGCATTGATTCAAGCAGGTTTCTATCATTTAACTGGAACCGGACACGATCCATTAGATCAAGTTTCTCGTAGATTCTTGCAGC